>DATGCY010000121.1:0-9516 GCA_035311385.1 Candidatus Methylomirabilota bacterium | reverse complement strand
CCCGCGGGAGAGGCGGGAGGAGGCGTGTTAGAATCGCCCGCGCCGCCACATCATCGGTAGCGCGCCAAGGGAGGCTCCGTTCGGATGGGGCAATTCGGCATCGGCCAGTCGCTGAAGCGCGTCGAGGATGTGCGTCTCCTCCGCGGTGAAGGCCGATTCCACCACGACGTGAACCTTCCCGGCCAGCTCCACATGGCCGTCGTGCGCTCCACGCACGCCCACGCGAGAATCCGCGGCATCGACTCCACCGCGGTGCGGCGCGCGCCCGGCGTCATCGCGGTCTTCACGTTCGCCGATCTCGACGGCCTCAGCACGATGAAGATGACCCTCAAGCGCAAGCGGCCGGACGGCTCGCCCATGTTCGCCCCGGCGCATCGCGGCCTCACCCAGGAGCGGGTCCGCTACGTGGGCGATCCCATCGCCCTCGTCATCGCGAGCACTGCGGCCCAGGCCGCCGACGCTGTCGAGCTGGTTCGGGTCGATTACGAGCCGCTGCCCGCCGTCACCTCGACCGCGGAGGCCATTGGGGGCCCCGCGGTGTGGGACGACTGCCCCGACAACATCTCGAATCTCTTCGAGGTGGGCGACAAGGCGGGCTCCGACGCCGCCTTCGCGAAAGCGGCGCACGTGGTGCGACGGCGGTACGTCATCACGCGCGTGCACGCCCAGTACATGGAGCCGCGGGGCGCCCTCGGCGTCTACGACCCTTCCGAGGATCGCTACACGCTCTACGCGGACGTGCAGTATCCGCATCGGGTCCGGAACGCGCTGGCCAGCAACATCTTCCAGGTGCCCGAGCACCAAATCCGCGTCATCGCAGGCGACATCGGCGGCGCCTTCGGCACCAAGGGCTGGCAGTACGCGGAGCATCGCCTCACCCTGTGGGCGGCGCGCAAGCTCGGGCGGCCCGTCAAGTGGGCCTGCGAGCGGCGCGAGGCCATTCCCGCCGACGAGCACGCGCGCGACAACGTGAGCGACGCCGAGCTCGCCCTCGACGCGGACGGTCGCTTCCTCGCCCTCCGCGTGAAGACTCTCGCCAATGTCGGCGCCTACGTCTCGTCGGACCGGAACCTCCTCGCCACCTTCTCGAACGTGCCCACCCTGGTCGGTGTCTATGCCTTTCCCGTGGCGCACGCCCAGGTGCTGTCGGTGCTGACCAACACCAACTCCACCGCACCTTATCGCGGGGCGGGACGCCCCGAGGCGACCTACGTGATCGAGCGCCTCATTGACGACGCCGCCCGCGAGCTCGGCATGGACCGCGTCGAGTTGCGTCGCCGCAACCTGATCGCATCCACTGCCATGCCCTTCAAGACGGCGCTCGGAGTGACCTACGACTGCGGCGAGTTCGCCAAGAACATGGAGACCGCGCTCGACATGGCCGACGTCACGGGCTTCGCCAAGCGCCTGGAGGCCTCGCGCGCAGTCGGGCGCCTGCGCGGGTGGGCCGTGGTCAATCCCATCGAGCAGGCGGCGGGCCCTCAGCCGGAGTTCGCGGAGATCCGCTTCGCCCCCAGCGGGAGCGCCACCGTGTTCATGGGATCGAAGAACCAGGGGCAGGGCCACGAGACGACCTTCAAGCAGATCCTCCACGAGCGCCTCGGGCTCGATCCGCGTGACGTGCGCTACATCGACGGCGACACCGACCGTGTCGCCTTCGGCATGGGCACCATGGGCTCCCGCTCCACCGTGATCGGCGGCTCCGCGCTGTGGACCGCGGCCGACAAGGTGATCGCCAAGGGCCGGAAGATCGCCGCCAAGCTCCTGGAGGCGGCGGAGGCAGACATCGTGTTCGCCGATGGCAAGTTCGCCGTGGCGGGCACGGACAAGGCGGTGGCCATCAAAGACGTGGCGCGGGCGGCCTTTCAGCCCGCCCAGCTTCCGCCGGGCGTGGAGCCGGGCTTCTACGAGACGGGCACCTTCGCCCCCAAGCAGGCGACCTGGCCCAACGGCTGCCATGTCTGCGAGGTCGAGGTCGACCCCGACACGGGCGCGGTCACTCTCGATCGGTACGTCGTCGTCGACGACGTAGGCACAGTGATCAATCCCCTTACCCTCAAGGGACAGATCCACGGCGGGGTCGCCCAGGGCGTGGGGCAGGCCCTCATGGAGCAGGTGGTCTACGAGCCGGAATCGGGCCAGCTCCTCACCGTCTCCTTCATGGAGTACGCCATGCCGCGCGCCGACACCCTGCCCGACATGGTGATCCACAGCAATCCGGTGCCGACCAAGCTCAATCCTCTCGGAGCCAAGGGTGCCGGAGAGGCCGGCACGGTCGGCGCCCTCCCCGTCGTCATCAACGCGGTGATGCATGCCCTGGAGCCGCTCGGCGTGCGGACATTCGACATGCCCGCGAGCAGCGACCGCGTCTGGCAGGCCATCAAGACCGCACGTGCCGCTCACCCTCAACCACGACCGGAGTGACCATGGGACTCCTCGACGGAAAGACCGCACTGGTAACGGGAGCGGGACGCGGCATCGGCCGCGGCATCGCCATCGCGCTGGCCAAGGCCGGCGCCAAGGTGGTCGTCAACGACCTCGGAACCGGCCTCGACGGCGAAGGACAGGCTACGAGCCCCGCTGCGCAGGTCGTCGACGAGATCGTCAAGGCGGGAGGCACCGCCGCTCCCAACTACGGCTCGGTAGCCGACTACAAGCAGGCCACGGAGATGGTCGAGCAGGTAGTCAAGGCGTGGGGGCGCATCGACATCCTCGTCAACGTGGCGGGCATCCTCCGCGACCGCATGATCTTCAACATGGCCAAGGAGGAGTGGGACGCCGTTCTCGCCGTGCACCTCGACGGGACATTCTTCTGCACGCGCGCCGCCTCCGTCCACATGCGCGAGCAGAAGGGCGGACGCATTGTCAGCATGTCCTCCGTGTCTGCCCTGGGCTCGCCCGGTCAACCCAACTACGGGGCAGCCAAGGCCGGCATCATCGGCCTCATGTGGTCGACGGCCAACGCCATGGCCAAGTACGGGGTGACGGCCAACTCCATCATGCCGAGCGGGGCCACCCGCATGATCGACTCGACCCCGCGCGGGAAGAAGATCTTCGAGGAGACGGGTAAGTGGCCGAGCGAGCAGGCGGTGGGCACGGAGCGCGACCCCGACAACGTGGCCCCGCTCGTGGTCTTCCTTTCGAGCGACGCGGCCGCCCACATCAACGGGCAGGTCTTCCACTCCTTCGGCTATGGCTACACCGTCCTCGCCCAGCCCCAGGCCATCCGTCGCATCGACGCCGATCGGCGACTCGATCCCGAGGAGCTGGTCACGCTCCTGCCCCAGACCTTCGGCACGGGCCTGCACGAGGCGCCCGGCACTAACTTCGGCCGCACCCTCCACGAGCGGCCGAAGGAGGAGTGGAAGGACCTGGGCAAGGGCGTCCGGTTCTGGCAGTGGCCGCGGGAAGAGCGTTGAACGTCCTTCTCGTCTGTCACGCCAACACCTGCCGCAGCGTCATGGCCCATGTGCTCCTCGAGCATCTGCTCGAGGAGCGGCAGGCGGGAGCGCGCGTGGCCGTGCGCTCGGGGGGCATCGCCAACCATGCCCGCGACGGCATGATCCCCTCTCTCGACGCGCGCATCGTGCTGCGCGAGGACGGCATCCATCTCGCCGAGGACGTCTTCAGCTCCACCGATCTCCGGCGCCACCGCGAGCTCATCGCGGAGGCGCATCTCATCCTGACCATGACCGAGCAGCAGAAGGAGATGCTCGGGTCCTACGAGGAGGCGCGTGGCCGCGACATCTTCACCCTCAAGGAGTTCGTGGGAGAGTCCGGCGACATCCATGATCCCTTCGAGCAGGGCGAGGACAAGTACCGCTACTGCCGGGACGAGATCAAGCGCTGCCTCACCAAGGGCGTGGACCGACTCCTGGCGAGGCTGGAGGACTGATCCGATGGACAGAGACCGGCTGACCATGCCGCTCGGCGAGGCCATCTTCACCCAGCGGTCCACGCGGAAGCTCAAGGCCGACCCCATTCCCGAGGCGGATCTCCGCCTGCTCCTCGAGGCCGCCGTCAAGGCGCCCAACGGCGGCAACCACCAGATGGGCCGCTTCCTGGTGGTTACCGACCGCGCGAAGATCCGCGAGTTCGGTGCGCTCTATCGCGAGGCGTGGTGGGCCAAGCGCAAGGATGACCATGGCTGGAACGGCCCACAGGACATCCCGCCGGGGGAGAAGAACTACAGCGCGGCCATGCAGCTCGCCGACGAGATGAAAGACGTCCCCTGCGTGGTCTTCGCGCTCACCGAGCCGCCCGGCGGGGCCAACTCGATCATTCCCGCCTGCCAGAACCTGATGCTGGCCGCGCACGCGCTCGGCATCGGGTCCGTTCCCACCACCCTCCATCCCATGGTGATGGACCGCTTCCGCGCGCTCTTCGGCATTCCCAAGGAGCTCGGCTTCCACTTCTGCATCCCCCTCGGCTATCCCGCCCTGAAGTACGGGCCGAGCCGGCGCAAGCCGATCTCCGAGACCACGTCGTGGAACCGCTGGGGAGGCGCCCTGCCGTGGGCATGACCCGCAAGCCCGCGGTGAGCCTCGCCGCGGTCCCCGGCCGGCGCACGGCGACCATCGAGCTCGCGCAGCGCTTCGAGAAGGAAGGCTTCGCCGGCATCTACGGCCCGAGCCTGGGCGACGGGTTGGCCCTCGCCGAGGCGGTGGCGCTGTCCACCCGGGAGATCCCTTTCGGCACCACCATTGCCAACATCTACGCCCGCCATCCTCACGACTACGCGCAGACGGCGGCCTTCCTCCACGAGATCTCCGGCGGGCGCTTCCGCTTCGGCATCGGAGTGAGCCACGGCCCGACCCTGGCCCGTCTCAAGGTGACGGCCGGCATGCCCCTCGACGACATGCGGCGCTTTGTCGGTGAGCTCGAGACGGCCGCGAAGCAGGCGGGGCCGCTGCCACCGCTCGTGCTGGCCACCCTCCGCCAGAAGATGGTCGCCCTCGCCGGCAACATCGCCCAGGGCGCGGTGTGGGCGAACGCCGCGCGCTCCCACATGCCCACCTCGCTGCGCCACCTGCCCGCGGCGAAGCGCGACAACCCCGGCTTCTTCATCGGCAACATGGTGCCGACCTGCATCGACACGGACAAGAGCGCCGCGGCCGCCGTGCATCGCCGCACGCTCGCGAGCTACGTGAAGCTGCCGAACTACCAGAACTACTGGATCGAGGCAGGCTTCGAGGAGGAGATGGAGGCGATCCGGAAGGCCGTGGCGGCGGGCGACGAAGCGAAGATTCCCTCGCTCATGTCCGATCGCTGGCTCTCCCAGGTCACTCTCTACGGCAGCCCGTCAGAGGTGCGGGAAGGCATCGAGGCCTGGTACGCGGCGGGCGTGAACACGCTCATCGTGGTGCCCTCGTCGACGAGGGGCGGCCAGATGGTCGCCCTCCAGGAGTTGATCGATCTCTACCGCTGATCATCCCCGCGGCCGGACGGGCCCGAAAGGATCTGCCATGAAGCGCTATCGCATCGCCGTGATCGCCGGAGACGGCATCGGCAAGGAAGTGATGCCGGAGGGCGTGCGCGCCCTCGCCGCCGCCGCCCGACGCTTCGGCTTCACTCTGGAGCTCGAGAACCTCGACTGGAACTGTGACCGCCTCGTCAAGACGGGGCACTGGATGCCCGAGAACTGGAAGGACCTGGTGGGCAAGCATGACGCCATCTTCTTCGGAGCCACGGGCTGGCCGGCCGCCGTGCCCGATCACGTCTCCCTCTGGGGCTCCCTCATCAAGTTCCGCCGCGACTTCGATCAATACGTGAACCTGCGCCCGGTCAAGCTCATGCCGGGCATCCCCTGCCCGCTCGCGGGACGGGAGCCGGGCGACATCGACTACTACGTGGTGCGCGAGAACACGGAGGGCGAGTACTCCTCGGTGGGCGGGCGCATGTTCGAGGGCACGGAGCGCGAGTTCGTCACCCAGCAGTCGTGCTTCACGCGCAAGGGCGTCGATCGCATCCTCAAGTTTGCCTTCGAGCTCGCGGCCACGCGCCCGCGTAAGCACGTCACGTCCGCCACCAAGTCCAACGGCATCTCCATCACCATGCCGTACTGGGACGAGCGATTCGCGGCCATGGCCAAGAGCTATCCGCAGGTGAAGACCTCGCAGTATCACATCGACGGCCTCACCATCCAGATGGTGCTCAATCCGCAGCGCTTCGACGTGATCGTGGGGTCGAACCTCTTCGGCGACATTCTCTCCGACCTGGGACCGGCCACCGCGGGCACCATCGGCATCGCGCCGTCGGCGAACCTGAATCCCGAGCGCGCCTTCCCCTCGCTCTTCGAGCCCGTGCACGGCTCCGCGCCCGATATCTATGGCCGCGGCATCGCCAATCCCATCGGGCAGATCTGGTCGGGCGCCATGATGCTCGACCATCTCGGCGAGCCCGCCGCGGGCGCGGCGATCGTGGCCGCGATCGAGAAGGCGTTGGCGCCCGGCTCAGGAGCGCCGCGCACCCCCGACATCGGCGGCAACGCGAAAACGTCGGACATGGGCAAGGCCATCGCCGAAGCGGTCTAGGCGCCGTCAGGGGGCAACACCCTGCTCACGAGCGAGCCTGCGATCTTCACAAGCATGCGGAGCGCGAGCCGGCCAGGTCCTGTCGTCGGGGGGAGGGGTGTGCTCATGCTGCGTCACCCGCTCGCCTGATTCGCCGCCCTGCGGGCGGCGCGCAGGACGAGGGGGTCCCACTCCGCCTGAGCACACCCCTCCCCCCGACGCCACCCGGCCGGTCACACGCGCGGCACTCGTGAAGCGCCGAGGCTAGCGGCCGCGCGGCGTGAGGCCGAGCACGCCCAGGAGCCACCCCCGCATCGCCTCGCCCAGCGGACGCTCGATGAAGCGGCAGGCGAGGCCGCCCACCACGATGCAGCTCGCGACGCCCCCCGCGAAGTCCAGCCCCGCCGAGGCGAGGAGCCCTCCCTCGTGCAGGGCGTAGAGAACTCCATGGTGCACCATGTAAACGGCGAAGGCCCACTCGCCGAGCATCCCCAACCACGAGGCCTGAAGCAGCTCCGCGACGAGCCCGCGATCGAAGGCGAGCACGAAGGGCAGGACTACGATGGGCAGGGCCACCAGGAGATCACCGGAGGTGCGGGCGGGCCCGCTCCAGATGTAGGCCGCGACAATGGCGCCGAGAGCCCCGAGCTGGACCACGGTGCACACGCGCGCCGGCCAGGCCGCGGCCGGCCGCTCCCGGATAGTTACGAAGAGCGCGCCCAGCGATAGCCCGATGGCGAACTCCGCGAGGCCGCGGAAGATCCCGTTGTGGATGGTGACGTCGAGACCACGTCCCGACGTGCCGGCGAGGAGGGCGAGCAGCATCGCGCCCCCCACGGCTAACGCCAGGCTCCGCCACCCGAAGGCCGCGCCCACCACGAGCATGAGCACGGGACATACCAGGTAGAGGAAGAACTCCGCGCTCACGAACCACGCGGGCGGATTCCAGGTCAGGTTGGTGTGGATATTCCAGGCCTGCACCATGAAGAGATTGCTCAGGAAGGTGAGGGCGGACCGGCCCTCCGCGTGAGGCACCTCGAAGAGCCCGAGACCGGTCTGCCTCGACATGGTGATGCGTTGATCCAGCTCCAGGAAGACCCCGGCGAGGAGAGTAGCCAGCTGCAATGGATAGATCCGCGAGATACGCGCGGCCAGAAAGGCTCCCACGGCGCGCAGGTCGAAGCGCGCCGCGAGTCGCCGGCCATACACGTAGTAGAGGATGAAGCCGCTGAGGGAGAAGAAGAACTCGACCCAGAGGTAGCCCTTGACCACGAAGAGATCGATCCAGTATTGACCCGTGTAGCCATACCACTCGTGGTAGTGGAAGATCACGATGAACAGGACGGGGAAAAAGCGCGCCCCCGTGAGGGCGAGGATCTCCGTCGGGCGTGAAGTGGGGGCGGGGCGGACCCTGGTGGCCACTACGTTCGATACTGGGGGACCGGGCGTCGTCCCGTCAAGAAACGCGGGCGCCCCGTCGCCTCTTGCCCGGACGACATGCGGCTGCTACCATCCCCGCGCTGATCGGCCGCAGCCCCGCGTGCTTACCGAACACCCTGGTCCAGGCCCTCGCGGGCCGAGGAGGACGATATGACATCGATGCCCCGCCGCACCTTCCTCACCGGGACGGCCGCCGCGATGGCCGCGACTGTCGTAGCCCCCTATGTCCACGCGCAGAAGAAGGGCGGGACCTTGAAGTTCGTGCCCCACGCGGACCTCAAGATCCTCGACCCCGTGTGGACCACCGCCTACATCACCCGGAACCACGGCTACATGATCTACGACATGCTCTTCGCCCCCGACGCGAGCATCCACATGCAGCCGCAGATGGTCGACAAGTTCACGGCGAGCCCGGACAAGCGGAAGTGGTCCTTCACTCTTCGGGACGGCCTCAAGTGGCACGACGGCCAGCCCGTGACCGCGGAGGACTGCGTGTCGTCCATCAAGCGCTTCGCGGCCCGCGACGCCGTGGGCCAACTCATGGCCAAGTCGCTGGGCAAACTCGCCCCGGTCGACAAGAAGACCTTCATCCTCGAGCTGGAGACGCCTTTCGGCCTCGTCCTCGAGTGCCTCGGCAAGGGCTCGGCGAGCCCGTGCGTGATGATGCCGGCGCGGGTCGCCTCCACCGATCCCAACGAGCAGATCAAGGACTACACCGGCTCCGGCCCCTTCAAGTTCGTGAAGGACGAGTGGCAGCCCGGCAACAAGGTGGTCTACGTGGCCAACAAGGACTACGTGCCGCGCAAGGAGACACCGAGCGGCGGCGCCGGCGCCAAGCTCGTCTACGTAGACCGCGTGGAGTGGCGCTACATCCCGGACCAGGCCACGGCCGCCGCCGCGCTCGAGGCGGGTGAGGTGGATTTCTGGGAGAACCCTCCCGTGGACTTCGTACCGCGTCTCGAGAAGAATGCCGGCCTCACCGTGTTCGCCACTGACCCCAAGGGCAACCTCGGCACCATTCGCCCCAACTCGCTCCATCCGCCCTTCAACAACAAGAAGGCGCGGCAGGCGCTCCTCTACATGACGAGCCAGCAGGACTATCTCCAGGCCGTCATCGGCAATCCAAAGTACGGCAAGCCCTGCCCCAGCATCTTCATCTGCGGTGGCCCCTTCGAGACGGCGGCGGGCGCGCCCAAGCAGGACCTCGAGAAGGCGAAGCAGCTCCTCAAGGAGAGCGGCTACGACGGCAAGCCCATCGTCATCCTCGATCCCACGGACTCGCCCTTCGCGCATGCCCCGGCCCTCGTGACGGCCGAGAATCTCAAGAAGATCGGGGCCAATGTGGACATCCAGGCCATGGACTGGTCGACCATGGTCGCCCGCCGGGCCAAGAAGGAGCCGCCGGCCCAGGGCGGCTGGAACGTCTTCCACACCTGGACCACCGCCTTCGACATCGTCAACCCCGCGGTCAACGCCTTCATCAATAGCTCCGGGGAGAAGGCCTGGTTCGGATGGCCCACCAGCGAGGCCATGGAGAAGCTCCGGACAGAGTGGGTGCGCGAGC
>DATGCY010000120.1:0-2117 GCA_035311385.1 Candidatus Methylomirabilota bacterium | reverse complement strand
GCGAGCGTCCTCAACGTGTCGGGCAACCTGGTCAGCCTGAGCAACGGCAGCGCCCTATCGCTCTTGAATGGCTCACTCCTCGCGGTGAGCGGCAACTCGCTGGCGAGCATCGGGGGGTCGTTGGTGTCCTTCGGCGGCTCGGGCGGCAACCTCCTCTCCGTGTCGAACAACTACTGCGGCGGATCCTGTGCCGTGATCAGCGGCATCCCGGTGGCCCTCCTGAACGGCGCCACCGCCTCGAATGTGTCGATCGGCGCCGGGGCCATCCAGAACCCGAACCTCGGCTCGGTCAAGCTCGGCTCGCCCAGCACCGCGCTCGTTACGGTGAGCGGCGCGGGCAGCAAGGTGACGATCGGCAAGAAGTAGTAGTGAAGAGCCCGACTGCACGGCACCGTCCGGTGCTATTCTCCCCCTGCCACGAAGTCGACGAACTTCACCGTCTGGATCGAGGAGGCGTGCCATGGCTCCGTCCGTAGGCTTCATCGGGGTAGGGAACATGGGCAATCCCATGGCGGCGAACGTGCTGAAGGCGGGATTCCCCATGCTGGTCTTCGACATGAATCCCAAGGCCATGGAGAACTTGATCCAGGCGGGAGCCCGACGAGCCCAGTCCTCCCAGGAGGTGGTCGAAGGGTCCGAGGTGGTGCTCACCTCGCTACCTGCGTCACCGGACGTCGAGGCGGTGTACCTCGATGCAGGCGGCCTCGTCGAGCGGGCCAAGCCGGGCACGATCCTGATCGACCTCAGCAGCGTACTCCCCTCGACGCCCCGAAAGATCGAGCCCAAGGCGAAGGCGCGCGGAGTGTTCTTCCTCGAGGCGCCCGTGAGCGGCGGTGTCACCGGAGCCCGTGCGGCCACCCTCGCCATCATGGTCGGAGGCGACGGCGAGCCGCTCGCCAAGGCCAAGCCCGTGCTCAACGCCATGGGCCCGAACGTCTTCCACGTGGGACCCGTGGGCGCCGGCAACATCGTGAAGGCGATCAACAACATGATGGCCTGCGTCAACGGCCTCGCCATGATGGAAGGGCTGGCCGTCGGGGTGAAAGCGGGCCTCGATCCCATGACGGTGTACGAGGTGGTCAAGGCGAGCAGCGGCGGCAGCAAGGCTCTCGAGCGCATCCCGCGCGCCATCGTGCCGCGCGAGTTCGAGCCGGGCTTCAAGGTGGCCCTCATGAACAAGGACCTGGAAACCTTCACCACCATCGCCAAGGATCTCCACGTGCCCGTGAGCTTCGTCAACGTGGCCCAGCGTTACGAGCAGATGGCCCTCGCGGCCGGTCTCGGCGAGCAAGACACCACCGTGGTGATGACGGTCATCGAGCGCCTGGCGGCCATCCAGGCGCCCCGAGGTGGCGCGCAGGCCGCGCGATGAAGTTCGGCCTGCACTCCGTCAACCTGCATACGTGTAGCTATCCCGACGCGGCGGCCCGTTTCGCGCGGGCCGCCGAGGCCGCCGGTTTCGACTCGCTGTGGACGGCGGATCACATCGTCCTGCCCGACCCGCCGGTGCCCGGGCGTCCCATGGCGCCGGACATGCGGCTCCTCGATCCCGTCGTGTCCCTCACGTTCCTCGCCGCGCACACCTCGCGCATCCGACTCGCCACGGGAGTGATCATCCTGCCCCAGCGTCAGGCCGTGGTCCTCGCCAAGCAGCTCGCCTCACTCGACGTGCTCTCGAACGGCCGGCTCATTTTCGGTCTCGGGGTCGGCTGGTGCGAGCCGGAGATGCGTGCTTCCGGTGCGTCGTTCGGCGAGCGCGGCCGCATCGCCGACGACTACCTCTCGGCGATGCGGGCAGTGTGGACGGAGGCCAAGCCCGCGTACCACGGCAAGTACGTGACCTTCGAGGGCGTGCAGGCGATGCCCCGGCCTGTGCAGGCCGCCATCCCCATCGTGGTGGGCGGCCGGACACCGCCCGCCTATCGTCGCGCGGTGACGCGGGGCCACGGCTGGTACGGCTTCGGCATGGACGTGGAGGAGACGCGCAAGAGCATGGCTGCGCTGCGCGACGCGGCAGGCCGGAGCGAGCGGCCGAAGGAGCTGGGCCAGCTCGAGATCAGCATCACGCCGCCCGGCTTTGACCTGCCGGACGAGAAGCTGCAGGAGGCCTACGCGGC
>DATGCY010000119.1:0-6409 GCA_035311385.1 Candidatus Methylomirabilota bacterium | reverse complement strand
TTCGATGGTGGCCCACTCGGCGGCGGGAATCACCCGGGGCAGAAGATCGAAGGGGAACGTCCGCTCGGTGCCGGACTCGTCACCGTAGACGGTGAAGGTGATCCCCTGGTTGCGGAAGGTCAGGTCGGCCAGCGCGCGCCGACGGCCGAACTCCACCGGCGAGAGCGAGCGGATGCGCTTGACGATGTCGGCGTAGTGGGGCCGAGGCGTGCCGTCGGGCTCGAACACCTCGTCGAAGAAGCTCTTCGCGTCGTAGTCGCCGAACACGGCCCATCCTCCGCGACTAGGCTGGCCGCCCCCGGGTCAGCGCGAGCGCGCCAGCCGCCGAAGCGGCGCACCCTTGAGCCGCGTGATGATCCATTCCTTGTCGAGCCGCGCGCCGATCCGGCGATAGAAACGGATGGCGGGGGCATTCCAATCGAGCACGGACCACTCCATTCTCCCACAGCCGCGCTTCACGGCGATCCGCGCCAGGGCCTGGAGGATGGCCTTCCCCGCCCCGTGGCCACGCTCGTCCGGCAGCACGACCAGATCCTCCAGCCACAGGATCGGCTTCCCCATGAAGCTCGAGTACGTGAAGAAGTAGAGGGCGAGTCCCACCGGCTTGCCCTGCCGGCGGCAGACGAGGGTCTCGAAGTAGGCGCGTGAGCCGAAGCCGTGTCGGCGCACGTCGGCGGGGGTGATGCGCACGTCGGGAAGCAGCCGCTCATAGCGCGCCAGCTCGCGGATCAACGTGACGATGGTCGCCGCGTCGCGCCGCGTACCCGGTCGGATGCTGAAGACTCCGCGGGCCATCAGGCGGCGGCCATGCCCAGGAGCATCTCCGTATAGCAGCGGGCGCCCGCGCGCATGTTGTCCACGGAGATGCGCTCGTCGTTACCGTGGATGCCCTTCCACTCCACGGGGTCGAGGACGAAGGGGCCGAAGCCGTACCCGTGCATGCCACAGCGCCTGAACACCCAGTTGTCGGTGAAGCCCACCATGATCTCGGGCGCCACCACCGCGCCGGGCGCTCGACGCCGGAGGGCGTCGGCCAGCGACTTGTAGAGCTCGGTGTCCGGGGGCGAGAGGTTGGGCACCTTGGCGGCGCCGGTGAGACTGACTTCCACGTGAGGATCGGCGATCACCTCCCGAATCCAGCTCATGATCTCCTCGGGATCCTCACCCGCGAGCATGCGGCAGTCGAGATCGGCCACCGCCTCGGGCGGGATGACGTTGCGCTTCTCGCTCCCCTTGAGCATGTTGACGGCGAAGGTGGTCCGCACCAGGGCCGCATGGTGCCGGTTGGCGAGGAAGCGCTGCCGAAACACCGGCTCGCGCAGCGAGGCCTCCAACTGCTCGTAGCCCGCGCCCTCCGCGGGCGGCAACACCGAGGCCATCTGCGCGAAGTACTCCTGCACCTCGGGGAGCACGCGGAGGGGCCGTTCTGAGGCGAGGAGGCGACCGAGGGCGCGCACCAGTCGGTGGGGCGCGGTGTCGGGCCAGGGCATGGATCCATGACCGGGCTCGCTGCGCGCCGTGAGGCGGAGGGGCAGCCCCGTCTTCTCCGAGATCACGATGGAGCCGAACGACCCGCCCCCGTGGCCTTCCTCGACCGCCCCGAGCTCCGACAGCGCGTACTCCGCCCCCGCGAGCCAGCCGCGCCGCTCGTCGGCGACCCACTGCGCGCCGAAGCGGCTGCCCGCCTCCTCGTCGGCGGTGGCGAGGAAGACGAGATCGCGTTTGAGGGGCACGCGAGCGCGGGCGATGGCCAGGAACGCGGCGAGCTGCACGATGCCCGTGGATTTCATGTCGAGGGCGCCCCGGCCGTAGATGTAGCCGTCGCGGAGGAGGCCGCCGAAGGGATCCACCGTCCAGTAGCGCTCGTCCGCGTACACGACGTCAATATGATGATGGAGGACGATACCACCCAGGGAGCCGTCGCCGCGAAGACGCGCCACGAGGTTGCCGCGCCCCGGAGCGGACTCCGCCGTCTCGCTGGCGATCCCCTCGCCGTCCAGGACCCGGGCGAGAAAGCGCGCCCCCGCCGTCTCGTTGCCGGGCGGGTTCGTGGTGTTCACCCGCAGGTACTCTCGCAGGAGACTCACCGCCTCGTCGCCGACCTGCTGCCAGTCCATCATGCCCTCGCTTCCGTCCAGTGACGTCCAGGGTTCGGCCGCTTGGCCAGGCGCCGCTCGAGCAGTGGCCGGGCGTGCTCAGGATGCCGCGCACGCAGGGCGGCCTCGAGCAGGGTGTCGTGGAAGACCTCGCGTTGGGCGTGGCTCCCCCCCACCTCGACGATGCGCGACTCCAGGGGCGCGATCTTCGCGACGGTCTCCGAGTAGGCGCCGCGCGCGAAGGCGTGCAGCCCCTCGAGCAGCGGCACCACCACCTCGGGCAACGTGGAGGTGCGGGATTTCTTGCCACGCTCGCGCAGGCGGTCGAGCTGTGTCTCCGCCGCCGTCCAGTCACCGGCAGCAGCCAGCGCCATCCCCACGTGGAGATCGTGAAAGAGGAGGAGCGGCACCTCGAGCCAGCCCCGGGCGGCGGCGCCCAGCTGCTTCCAGCGTCCCGGATCGGGCCGGCCATAAAGATCGAGACGCCAGGCCAGGGCCACCGAATCCTGAAGATCCGAGCCCACGGTGATGGCGATGTCGCCGAACACGCGCTGGAAGAGCTCGCCCACGCGGTCGTAGCGCGCCTCGGCCAGGTGCATGAGGGCCAGGTGCCACAGGAGGTGATTCTTGAAGTACCCGAGGTGATCGCAGGGATCGATGTGAAGCGGCAGCGCCTCGATGCCCCGGAGATTCTCGCCGCGCTCGTAGAGGACGTGGGCCAGGGTGTGCACGGCCCACGCGTCCCGCGGGTTCATGGCGATGGCGCGCTCGGCCAGGGGGAAAGCCTCCTCGTAGCGGCGGTTCTCCTCGAGGGCAAAGGCGTGGTAGCCCAGCATGAAGCCGTCGGCGTCAAGCGCGGGGAGCACCGACCGCGTCAGGTCCAGCATCTCCGCGGAGCGTCCCTGCCAGAAGTAGATGTAGTAGAGCCGCTGCATCAGCACCATGTCGCGCGGGTGCTCGGCGAGGCAAGCCTGGATGAGTGGGATAGCCTCGTGGGAGCGGCCGGCGACCCAGAGGGCGAGAGCTTCCACGTGTCGCCGCTCTCGCGGCGGCAGCGCAGGGGCGGCCGCGGCCGCCTGCTGCATCTCCGCCTTCGCCTCGGCCATCTTCTCCGCGAGGAAGAGCGCGGTGGCGAGGGCGGCGCGGGCCAGCACGAAGTCCGGATCGGCGGCGACCGCGGCGCGAAAACTGTCGATGATGTCGGCGCTGAAGCCGAGGAGGCCTCGTACGCCGCGGTCGTAGGCATCCACCGCGGGCCGCGAGCTCGAGGACACAGCGTTGCCGTAGAGATCCTGGAGCGACACGGCGGTCATCCTAGCAGATGGCTGCGGGCAGATGGCAACGAAGGAAGGCCAACGCGCGATTCTCCGCCCAGGAGTGCCGGCCCCCGAAGCCCTCGAGGAAGCCCACATGACCTCCCTGCTCGACGAAATCGGCCTCGAGCCAGCGAGAGGCGGCCACCGCGGCGCGCGGCAAGGCCGAGGCGGGTATGAAGGGATCGTTCAGCGCGTTGATGAGCAGCGTGGGGCGGCGGATGCCCGGCAAGAATTGCGCGCTGCTCGAGCGCGTCCAGTAATCCCGCTCATCGGCAAAGCCGTTGAGCGGCGCGGTGACGAGGCGATCGTACTCGGCGAACGTCTTGGCCCGGCGGGCCGCGGGCAGGTCGAGGAAGTCCCGGTAGAGATGGGCCTTCTGGTCGAGCTTGGCCTTCATGGTGGAAAGGAAATTCGCGGTGTACAGACGGCGGTTGAGGCCGCGATCGAGCACCGCGGCGCAGGCGGCGAGATTGAACGGCGTCGAGATGGCTACCGCCGCCGCCACCGACGCAGGAACCCGCTCCCCGAGCTCGCCCAGCCACTTGAGGAGGACGTTGCCCCCGAGCGAGATGCCCACGAGGCCCAGGGGCGCCTGCGGATCGCGCGCGAGCAGAAGGCCGACCATGAACTCGAGGTCTTCCGTGTCGCCCGAGTGGTAGAGGCGACGCGAGCGATTCACCTCCCCGCCGCAGGAGCGGAAGTGGACGACCAAGCCACGCCAGCCCACCTCCTCGAGGCCGCGGAGCAGCCCCACGACATAGTGCGAGCGTGCCGAGCCTTCGAGGCCGTGGAGCACGACGACGAGCGGTGCGCCGGGCTCACGCCCGGCCAGCCAGTCGAGATCGAGGAAGTCGCCGTCCGGCGTCTCGATCCGCTCACGCCGGAGCGCAGGTCTCCGAAGGCGCCGCAGGAGGGGTCCCCACAGGGTCTGGAGATGCTTGCCCCGGTACCACCACGGCGGATGATAGGCGGGGGTAGCGACCATGTAGCCGCGGGGGCCTCGACCAGGCCCCCGCGCTTCTCGCCCTCCGCAGTCGCTCACCCCGCCCGCGTTGGTGCGCCGCAGGTTACTCCTGACCCTGGAGGAAGAGCTTGACGATGTCGGGGATGATCTCCCGCGCCCGCTGGTCCAGCTGAGCCTCGGTGAGGTTCGCGATGGGATGCGGCAGAGCGAGGAATTTGTAGTCCGGCAGCCCCCAGCTCTGGGCCATGGCATGACCCGTGGCCTCGAAAACATCGGTGACGATCGACACGGCGGGAATGCCGAGCTTCTCGAAAAGGATTCCGTCGAGCACACTGCCCGACGAGCAGGACCCTCAGTCGCCGATGCCGGCGACGACGCAGTCCGCCTTGCGGCGCGCCTCGTCGAGGATCTCCTGGTGGGCGGGCACGCTGGAGTTGTGCTTGCGCCACATGGTGTACTCGGCGGCGCCGTACTCGCTCTTGAGGATCTCGCCGATCCTGACGAGGAGCTGGTCGGAGTTGAACTTCGTGTTCTCCACGAGGCCGATGCGCTTGCCCTTGAGGGAGTCCGGGCGCGGCACGTACGTCAGCGGCTGTTGGCGTGCCTCTACGGTGGGGTCGAGGACCTCGAAACCTGCCATCATGCCCTCCTCTCGCGAATGAGCTTCGTTATGCTCTGACTCGACTTCTTGCCGCCCGCCCAGCCGGGAATGTAGCAGGAGAACGCCCCCGCTCGGCCTCCCGCCGCGACCACGAGCACGTCCTCGGGGCTGGGCACGAGCGGGCGCATGGTGGTCTCGTCGGTCGGGGTGATCGCGCCCGCCAGGCGCTGCACGCGCTTGAGATGGGCGACGGAGTTCTGGGTGTGCTCGTAGACGAACTTCTGGATGTCCGCCTTGGACCAGCCGGCGGCGGCGATGGTGCGCATGTGCTCGCCAGCGAGCACCACCACGTACTGCGGCTGCCCGTTGGTACTCGCGTGGTGCTGCATGTCGTCGCACAGCGAGGTGAGCACCCCCTCGGCTCCGCTCGAGAGCTGGTTGTAGAACTGGTGCGGCCCCTCCGCGGACATGACGGTGACCGTGCTCTCCTCCGCCTTGAAGCCGCGCTGCACGTGGAGCGGCGTCCACGGGCTCTCCCGTTCGTTCTCCGCGATCACGTAGCTGTACTTGCCCGGGTGCGCCACCGTACCCCGGTCGAGCGCGCCAGGCAAGGTGCCGATGACGTTGCGCATCACCAGCCGCACCGCGCGGCCCGTGGTGGCGTTGCTGCGCCAGCCCGGCCCGAAGAGGTTGTCGCCCGAGTTGAAGCCGAGGCGGGTCGCGATGGGGCCGTTGACGATCATGAGCACGGCCGCCCCGCCAGTGGAGGCGGCAGGGCCGTGATAGCCCCACTTGGGATCGCCCAGCCCCTCCACCGCCGCCACCACCACCGGCATGTGCTCGGGGAGGCAGCCCGCCATGACCGCGTTGACCGCGACCTTCTCGGCCGTCACCGCCACCTGGCGATTGGTGATGAAGCAGAGCTCCTGGCCGGGCTCGAGGCCGGCGGCGTCGAGCATGGCGCGCACCGCGCCCTCGGTGGGCGGCACCACGGGCAGGCCGTCGGTCCATCCCTGCTGGTAGCAGAACTCGATGGCGTGGTTCAAGTCCTGGACGGCATGGCGCTTGGACACGAGCTGGGTGGTAGTCATGGGCGGGATTATACTCCACGCTCGGCGCACCCGGGGGAGCGGGGGCTCGCACGGGAGACTCGCAAGCCCGCCGCCTTTTGACGTATGCTTTTCTCGTGACGCCTCTCGTGGCCTACTTCTCGATGGAGTACGGACTCCACGAGGAGTTCCCCTCGTATTCGGGCGGCCTCGGCATCCTCGCTGGCGACTTCATGAAGTCGGCGGGTGATCTCGGCCTCTCGGTGGTGGGCATCGGCCTCCGCTGGCGGCAGGGCTACACTGTCCAGCGCATCGGTCCCGACGGCTACCCGTATGATTCCTGGCGCGACCATCCGCCCGGCCCGCTCAAGGACACAGGGGTG
>DATGCY010000118.1:0-16734 GCA_035311385.1 Candidatus Methylomirabilota bacterium | reverse complement strand
TCGAACTGCTTGAGATGGGCCACGGTGTCGGGAATCAGCCGCTCCATGGCCGCCCCGGCCAGATGGAGGCCGCCGAGCACTCCGTACAGGGGCACATCCGGAAACGTCTCGCGCGCGCTCAGCAGGACATTGATGATGCCGGCATGAGAGCACACGCTGAAGACGATCAGCCCTTTGCCTTTCACATGAACGGCTAGGTAGCGCTCGTCCAGGATCAGGGGATCCGGCTCCCATGGCTGATCTTGAGCCCGTCGACACACATGGTCCGGCCGTCCCCTCTCGAAGCTCGACACCCGAGGAATCTCCCCGCTGAGATAGAAGCAGCTGTCCAGGAGGAGCTGGGGATCGCCGCTATTGACCACCTGGGCGCCCTGCCCGGCGAGCGCCTCCAGCGAGGGCACGCGCTGGAATGGAGCGACCTGACCCGTGGTCAAGCGCGCGCCGCGTTCCAGGAACATGCCTGGATTCACGTGGCACGGCACGTCTCGGCGTGAGTGGCGTGCCATGTGGTCGAGGGTCTCCAGCAGCGCGCCCATATGATCCCAGTGGCCGTGGGAGATGGCGATGGCCTGCACATCGACGAGCGATACGCCGAGGTTCTGGCAGTTTCTGAGGAACAGTGCTCCTTCGGGACCGGCATCGAACAGCAGCGTGTATGGGCGATCGCCCGCGTAGGCGGTCAGGACGAGGGCCAGACCCAGTTGCGCGCAACACAACGTGCTCCCCGAAAGCTCCCGGGCGCCGGCCGCCATGACGTTGTTGAATTCCGGCGACACGTGTGACGGTTTGCTCGAATAGCTGTCGCTGACATTGTCGAGCGGAATGTCGACGACGAGACGGTCTATCTGTCGCAGTGGCGGCATCGCCTCGCCGGATCTACGTCGCACCCGCCGCAGGAAGCTCGGCGGTCGCCGTGGCAACTCTCCCGCGGTCGTCGTTCCCGGTGGCGTCCGCCTTCATGCCCAAGGTTGGTCCTTCAGCGGTCGAGCCACGCGGCCATGAGCCGGCCGCCGTAGTCGTAGCCGAGATTCGGCCCGTAGTTCTTCAGGGCGCCCTCCCACACCGCCACGTAGACGGCCGACGGCGGATGCACGTAGTACTGCTGCGCGGCCAGATAGCGCTGCAGCTCGTGGATGACTTCGCGGCGCTTGGCCACGTCGAAGATGCGCCGCTGGCGGATCAAGAGGTCGGTGACCACGGGGTCGTCGACGTGGCTCTGGTTCTTTGCTTCCCCGGGGTAGTGCATGCCGAAAAGGAAGTTGTCGGGATCGAGGAACGGCGTCTGGGGACCGTAGGTCATGGAGTCGAACTTCCCGAAGTAGCAGCTCGCGATGAACGCGCCGTACTCGCGCTGGTCGAGCTTCGCGTCGATGCCGACATCCTTGAGGTACTTGAGGATCAGCTGCGCATTGTCGACGAGCAGCGTCGAGCCGTACGTCGTGAAGCAGAGGCTGGCGGGGAATCCGTTGGGGAAACCCGCGGCGGCGAGGAGCCGTTTCGCCTCTGCCGGATCGTGACGGAAGTACTTCGCGCCCTCGCCCAGCTGGTTGATCGGCAAAGCCCACTCCACGAGGCCCGCGGGGATGGCGGGGTTGAAGTTGCCGACGCCTTCGTAGGAGGCATCGATGATGCCTTGGCGATCGAGCGCGAGAGAGACGGCCCGGCGGACGCGCACGTCTTTGAAGGGTGGGATATCGGTCCGCATGGAGAGGTGCGTCTCGACGTTGCTCGGGAACTCGGCCGTCCGGAGATGGGGCCGCTTCTGCTTCAGCGTCTCCTTGATCTGCACCCAGTCGCTCCGGTTGATGGTGCCGGGGAACTCCCAGCCCAGGTCGTACTTGCCGGCGAGAAACGCCGCCATGCGGGAGCCGTTGTCCTCGTCGACCAGATACTCCACGCGATCGATGTACGGAAGCCCGGCCATGAAGTAGCTCGGATGGCGGACGAAGGTGAGCCCGACGTTCGGCCGGTGACTGTCGAGCATCCAAGGGCCCGTCCCGATCACCGCCTCGGGCTTCTTGAGATCTCCGAATTTCTCTACACACTCACTCGCGACGATGGGCACGGCCATCGGGGTGGCGAGGACGTCGAGGAGCCAGGAAAAGGGCTCCTTCATGACGAACTTCACCGTGTATCGGTCGACCGCCTCGACGCGATCCACCGACTTCAGCATGTACGCCATCGGATTGCCCTTCACCGTGAGGAACCGCTCCACGCTGTAGCGCACGTCCTCGGCGGTGAGCTCGCGGCCATTGACCGGCGGCTTGGGATGCCAGCGCACGCCCCGCCGCAGCTTGAAGACGTACGTCGTGTCGTTCGTCTGACCCCACGACTCGGCGAGGTCGCCCTCGATCTGGAAGGTGGCCGGCACCACGCCCGGACCGGCTCTGTGCTTGACCAGCCGGCTGTGCGTGAACGTGCACGGAATCTGGACCCGATAGGCCGTCTGAAGCATGGGGTCGAACATCGGCGGGTCCCAGCCCCGGAGGGTCAGAGTCCCGCCGCGCTTCGGCGTCTGCGCGCGCGCCAGGGACGGCGCGACGGCAGCTCCCGACAGGGCGATGCCAGCGAGGGCCAGGAGATCACGACGAGAGAGGCGCATGGGGACCTCCTCGGGCTTCAGCCACGGCCGATCTACCCGGGAATCGATAGATCCATGTGCGGCCAGGGTCGGCGATGTCCGACCGGACATCGGCTCCACGAGGCCCCCAGGCTCGCCCGACTTGCTCATACAGGCGTCCCCTTAGAGGTCGGTCGACGTGGAACCGTTACCATACGTCCCGGTCGAAGCCGGCGCAATAGGCACGTCCCCAGCCTCCGGATCGGGCGATCGGCTGAGGATCCTCCGAACCGAGAAGAATTTTCCGAGACTCGAACCTCGCGGCCTCTTCCTTCCTGCAATCGATGCCCTCTCCGTCGTGTCGCACGTTAGAATCCTGTCAGAGATCATCGATGCTCTCCCACGAGCCGGCTCCCCACCGAGCATGGTGACCGACCGCTTCGGATCAGTCGGGCGATACGCGATGGCCGTGGTGGCGATCGCCGGCGCGACGCTTCTGCACTCCCTCCTCTTCTCCGTCCTCGGGGCGCGCGCGCACTTCATCATCTACTTCCCGGCCATCGTGTTCGCCGCGTGGGTTGGCGGGCTCGGGCCGGGTCTCCTCTCCACGGCCCTCGCCTGCCTTCTCGTCTGGTACGCCTTCACGGCGCCGCGCTTCTCCTTCGCGCTCGCCGATCCAGCGGCTCCCGCACAGCTCTGGATCTTTCTTTTCTTCGGCGCCCTCACCTGCGTGCTTGCGGAAGGGATGCGCCGGGCTCGGCGCCGAGCGGAAATCGAGCACGCGAGCCAGCGCGCGCAAGCGGCGAAGCTGGAAGATGCCTACCACTACGCGAGCAAGCGCCAGCGGGAAGCCGAGAGCCTGGCGAGTATCGTGCAGACCATCAATACCCTCGATCTCGATGCCGCGCTTCGACACATTGCCGAGAACGCGTGCACCTTGCTCGAGGCC
Organism: Candidatus Methylomirabilota bacterium; assembly: GCA_035311385.1. Lineage (GTDB taxonomy): Bacteria > Methylomirabilota > Methylomirabilia > Rokubacteriales > CSP1-6 > AR37. Next base: position 13,225 of record DATGCY010000118.1, on the reverse strand, counting down.
GACGTCGCCGCGGTATTCGGGCTCGACGTCACCGCGGATCGTCTGATCCTTCGCGCCCGCGGGGGCCCGCGTGGCTCCGACCTCGATCCCAATGTCTCCCTGCCTCGGGGCACGGGCCTCGTGTGGCTCGCCGTGGACCAGCGCGAAGCGATCGTCAGCCACAATATCCTCGAGGACATCCGCATCCGGCACACCCCGGAGATGCGTGCCCGCATCGAAGCCGCCCCGCATCGTGCCGGTCTCGCCATTCCCCTCGTGGTCCAGGGACACGTCACCGGGGCCCTCTTCGTGGGAGCGCTCCTCGGCCGCGCCTTCTCGCCGGACGACATCAAGCTCGTCACCGCCTATGCCCATCACGCGGCGATCGCCATGGCCAACGCGGAGCTCTATCAGGAGGCGCAGCGGGCGAACCGCACGAAAGACGAGTTCCTCGCCATGTTCGGGCATGAGCTGCGCAATCCCCTCGGGGCCATCGCCAACGCCAGCGCTGTCTTGCAGAACCCGAAGACGCAGGAGGCGACGGGTCAACGTGCTCGCGCCGTCATCGATCGGCAGGTCGAGCACCTCTCCCGCCTCGTGGAGGACCTGCTCGACGTAGGCCGGCTCACCACCGGCAAGGTGAGACTGCATCGTCGACCCTTGGACCTCGGAGCCCTCGTGACCGCGGTCATGGATGAATGGCGAACCGCGGGACGATTCGCTCGGCATCAGGTTGATCTCGACATCGGAACGGTCTGGGTCGAAGCAGATGAGACGCGAGGGCAACAGATCCTCGAGAATCTCGTGGGCAACGCCTTGAAATACACGCCGGCCGGCGGTCGCGTGACCATCCGAGTAGCCGAGGAAGACGGACAGGCCGTCCTGGAGATCTCAGATACGGGCGCCGGACTCCCGTCCGGTCTCCTCGGTCGGATCTTTGACCTCTTCGTGCAGGGCGAGCGCGCGCTTGATCGGGCCCAGGGCGGCCTGGGCATCGGCCTCACCATCGTGAAAGCCCTCGTCGTCCTGCATGGGGGTACAGTGACCGTGAGGAGTGAAGGGCCCGGCCACGGTAGCGTCTTCACGGTGCACCTCCCGAGCAGTTCTCGGCCTGGTGAGGCACGCCGGCCTGCGCTCCCCTCGGCCCCGGCTTCCGCGCGCCGGCGAATCCTCATCATCGAAGACAACGAGGACGCTCGTGTCATGCTCCGGACCCAGCTCGCGCTGGACGGTCACGACATCCACGAGGCGGCCGACGGGTATGCCGGTATCGACAAGGCCGCCGCGGTCGTGCCGGATGTCGTGCTCGTCGATGTGGGCTTGCCTGGGCTCGACGGCTATGAAGTAGCGCGTCGGATCCGGGCAGAACGGAACGGGCAAGCGGTCCGGCTGGTGGCCATCACCGGCTATGGACAGCCCGAAGACCGATCCCGCGCGCTCGAGGCGGGCTTCGACGTCCATCTCACCAAGCCGGTGTCGCCCGAGCAGCTCGCCGAGGTGCTTGCCGAGTCGGTCAGGACCCAAAGCACGGAGGTCACTCGCGGCGACGCGATAGTGCCCGAACCCTCCGTCTGATCACATCATCGACGGCGCGAGGATCAACCTTTGTCCCCGACCTCGATGCCATCGGCGCCTGAGCCTCACGTCGTCATCGTGGGGGGTGGCTTCGGCGGCCTCCATGCCGCGCGCACGCTGACCGGGCATCCCGTGCGCGTCACCCTGCTGGATCGGCGCAACCATCACCTCTTCCAGCCCTTGCTCTACCAGGTCGCCACCGCGGCCCTGAACGCTTCCGACATCGCGCAGCCACTTCGTTCGGTGCTCCGCAAGGCCTCCAATGTCACCGTGCTGCTCGCCGAGGTCCGATCCGTGGAGCTGCGGAAGCGGCGCCTCGCTCTCGATTGGGGAACGTTGACGTACGATGCCCTGATCCTCGCCGTCGGCGCCAGCCACTCCTACTTTCATCATCACGACTGGGAAGTGCTGGCGCCGGGCCTCAAGACGCTGGAGGACGCGCTCGAGATCCGTCGCCGCGTGCTCGTGGCCTATGAGGCCGCCGAGCGGGAAGCCGACGGGGCTGAGCAGCGCGCTCTGCTCACCTCGGTGATCATCGGCGGCGGGCCCACCGGCGTGGAGTTGGCAGGGGCGCTGGCCGAGATATCCCGCCAGACAATCGCCCGTGACTTCCGGCGTATTGATCCGACGAGGGCCCGGGTCATTCTCCTCGAAGGGGGCCGCCGGATCCTGCACAGCTTCCCCGCCTCTCTGTCCGAGCGCGCGGAGACGTCGCTCCGTCGTCTGGGCGTAGAGGTACGCACCAGCGCCGTGGTGACGCGGGTCACGCCGGATGCCGTCTGGCTCGGCAGCGAGCAAATCCGCGCACGAACCGTGCTCTGGGCGGCCGGCGTCCAGGCGGCTTCGCTCACCCGCACGCTCGGGGTGCCCCTGGATCGCTCGGGCCGAATCCTTGTGGAAGCGGATCTCTCCATTCCGGGACATCCCGAGAGCTTCGCCGTCGGCGACATGGCGGCCTTCCTCCATCAGGGCGACGCGATCCTACCCGGGGTGGCTCCCGTGGCCATGCAGGCCGGACGAGCCGCGGCCGCCAATGTGCTCAGACGACTCGCGGGGCAGCCAACGCTCGCCTTCCGCTACCACGACAAGGGGAGCATGGCGACCATCGGGCGCGCGGCTGCCGTGGCGGTGCTGGGCCGAGTAAAACTCACGGGACTGGTCGCGTGGCTGGCCTGGCTCTTCGTGCACATCGTCTATCTGATCGGCTTCCGCAACCGCTTCCTCGTGCTCTTCCAGTGGGCATGGGCCTACGTCACCTGGTCTCGAGGCGCGCGGCTCATCACGGGTCCCTGGCGCGCGAGGGGACTTCGGATATCGGCGACCGACCCGGACATCCCGAGGCCAGACGAGCCACCCTCGCGCGTCGACCCGAAGAACTGACCGCGTTTTAGACGGCCGGCATCCAGCCGAGCCTTGAGACGGTCTCCGGCAGACTTCTTGCTCGGAGACTCCTCGAGAGAGGACACCGAGAGGCCACGCGGGAAGAAAGGGGCCGAACAGGTCCATGTCTTTTGAGCTCAGAATCGACGAGGCTCTTCCAGACGGCATCCACCGAATCGCCAAGAAAGAGATCGAGAAGGTCCGGGAGTGCGTGGACGGATCGTCGAAGGCCTCGCGCGATGAGATGGTTCACGAGGCCCGCAAGAGCCTGAAGAAACTTCGCGCTCTTGTCCGTCTGGTCCGCCCGGGCGTCGGCGGAAAGCTTTACCGACGAGAGAACTTCGCCTTCCGCGACATCGCCAGGCCGCTGACCGAGGTGCGCGATGCCAAGATCCTCGTCGAGGCGCTGGACAGGACCAGCCGAGGAAACGGCGACCGGCCCGAGCGCCGACCGTTTACGAAGGCGCGGGGGGAACTGGTCCGCCACCAGCGGGAGATCCGGCAAAAGGTGCTTGGCGACGAGGAGGCTTTCGAGGGGGTGGATTCTGCCATGAAGAAGGCACTCGACCGCCTCGACGAGTGGACTGATTTTCACGATGGGTGGTCGAGCGTGGGCCAGGGCGTGTCGCGAGTCTACCGACGAGGTCGGCAGGCTTTCGCCGCGGCCACCGAGGCGTCCACGGTCGAGCATCTGCATGAATGGCGGAAGCAGGCGAAGTATCTTCGCTATGAGCTCGAAGTCCTTCGATCGCTCAGGCCGACCGTGCTGGGTCCTTTGGCGAACCGGTTGGACCGGCTGGGAGAGCTCCTCGGCGACGACCACGACCTCGCCATGCTGCGCCGCGAGGTGGCGGGAGATCCTGAACGCTTCGGTGGCCAAGAAGCCATCGACCCCTTGCTGGGCCGTATCGACCAGCGCCGTCAGAGACTGGAGCGCCAGGCGATGCGGCTGGGGGGAGCGGTCTTCGAAGAAGCGCCGGATGCGTTCGTGCGACGGTTGCGCTCCTACTGGAAGGATTCTCACGCGGGCTAGGGCTCGTCGAGCCATCTGCCGCCGCATGGAGCGCGTAATCATGGGTCTGTTTCGGATGGAAACGTTTCGACGGGCCCTCCCGCCGCGTAGTCGGTGCCCTCCACGCTACGTGTCCGATCGCCTATTCGAAGATTCCCGGCCCGTAGCCGAGACCCGGTAAGACGTTCCCCTGCGCGCGGACGATCACCACCTCGGCGACGGCAAACCGTCGATCACATCGAGACTGAGGGAGTGGCTCGACGCTTGCTGCACCCTCGGGCGAACCTGAAAGGAGACCGCGATGAGATCACGTCCATCGACCCGCTCTCGCCAGAACGTTCTTCTCGGCGTCTCCGCCGCCGCACTGGCGGGCGTCGGCGCCTGGCTCGCCACGAGAAGTCCGCATGCCTCGCGCCCCTTCGGGCGCCGCGCGGTCCGCGTGCCCGCTCTCCGGCATGGCCGGGGTTTCCGGGTGGAGCGCACGGTCACCGTTCTCCGTTCTCCCGAGGAGCTTTACGCAACATGGCACGGTCTCGGCATCTGGCCGCACCTCCTTCCTCGTCTGCAGTCCGTTACGCAGAGCGGCGGCAATCGATCGCACTGGGTGGCGCGGGGACCGGGCGGCATGGCTGTCGAGTGGGACGCCGAGATAGTCTCCGACGAGCCGGGGCGTCGAATCGCCTGGCGTACCGTCGACAGCCCTGACGTCGACAACGCCGGTTCCGTCCAGTTCTCGCCCGCCCCCAATGGGCGGGGCACCGAGGTGAAAGTGGCCCTGACCTATGCGCCTCCCGCCGGCCGGCTCGGCAGCGCGGTGGCCACGGCTTTCGGAGCGAGCCCGGACCGTCAGGTGAGAGAAGGGCTGCGCCGGTTCAAGCAGCGCATGGAGGCGCACGAGGTCGCGACGAGCGACATCGGGAGCCAGTCATGAAGGCCGTCTGCTGGCACGGCGCGCGCGACATTCGCGTGGACGACGTCGCCGTGCCCGAGATCGTGAATCCGCGCGATGCCATCGTCAAGGTCACCGCCACCGCCATCTGCGGCTCGGATCTCCATCTCTACAACGGCTTCATCCCGACCATGCAGTCTGGCGACGTGCTCGGCCACGAGTTCATGGGAGAAGTGGTGGAGCTTGGCTCCGGGGTGCGCTCGCTCCGCCGCGGCGATCGCGTGGTCGTCCCCTTCGTCATCGCATGCGGGGCCTGCTTCTTCTGCCGGGAGGGACTCACCTCCCTCTGCGACAACTCGAATCCCAACGCAGAGATGGCCGAGGCACTGTACGGTTTCTCGGCGGCCGGCCTCTTTGGCTATTCCCATCTCTACGGCGGCTACCCGGGAGGCCAGGCCGAGTACGTGCGCGTGCCCTTCGCGGACGTGGGGCCGCTGCCGGTCCCGGAATCGCTCTCCGACGAGCAGGTGCTCTTTCTCACCGACATCCTACCCACGGGCTACATGGCCGCGGAGAACTGCGATATCCGACCCGGCGACATCGTGGCGGTGTGGGGCGCCGGCCCGGTGGGCCTGCTCGCCATGGTGAGCGCCTATGTGCTGGGTGCCGAGCGTGTCATCGCCATCGACCGCTTCCCGGTGCGGCTCGCCCTCGCGGCCACGCACGCCAAGGCGGAGATCCTGAACTACGAGGAGACGCCGGATGTCGTCGAGGAGCTGAAGCAGCGCACGGGCGGGCGTGGTCCCGATGCCTGCATCGACGCCGTGGGCACGGAGGCGCACGGCACCAGCATCGACGCGCTCTACGATCGGGCGAAACAGGCGGTGCACCTCGGCACGGACCGGCTCCACGTCCTGCGCCAAACCCTCCAGGCGTGTCGCAAGGGCGGGACGGTGTCCATCCCCGGTGTCTACGGCGGCCTTCTCGACAAGGTCCCCTTCGGCGCGGCCTTCGCCAAGGGCCTCACTCTGCGGATGGGGCAGACGCACGTGCACCGGTACCTGCATCCGCTCCTCGCGCACATCGAGAGCGGCCGCCTCGATCCCACCTTCATCGTGAGCCATCGCTGGCCCCTCAGCCGCGCGCCGGAGGCGTACCGGATATGGAACGACAAGAGCGACGACTGCACGAAGTTCGTGCTCGATCCCACCAGATGAAACGGCACATCCTGCTCGCCACGGGCCTCGGGCTTCTCGCCGCGCGCGCCCTGCGTCGCCGGTCTCGGCGGTGGGACCTCGCGGGCCGGAGCGTGCTCGTCACCGGCGGCTCGCGCGGGCTCGGACTCGTCATCGCGCGGCAACTCGTGCGCGAGGGAGCGCGGGTGGCCATCTGCGGACGGGACGAGGCGACCCTCGAGCGGGCGCGCGCGGAGCTGTCCGGTGCGGACGGGCACGTGCTCGCTATAGTCTGTGACGTGTCCCGGCAGGACGAGGTTGAACGCTTCGTCGCACGCGCGACCAGTGAGCTGGGTCCGATCGACGCGCTCGTCAACAATGCCGGCGTCATCACGGTAGGTCCCGTCGACACCATGAGCGTCGAGGATTTCCGCCTGGCCATGGAGACCAATTTCTGGGGACCGCTCTACGCCATCATGGCCGTGCTCCCCCCAATGCGACGCCGGCGGACCGGTCGCATCGTGAACGTGGCCTCCATCGGCGGCAAGATCAGCGTGCCGCATCTCCTGCCGTACAGCGCGAGCAAGTTCGCCCTGGTCGGCCTCTCCGAGGGCCTCCGTGCCGAACTCGCCCGCGAGGGCATACAGGTGAGCACGATCTGTCCTGGGCTCATGCGCACGGGCAGCCCTCGCCACGCCCTGTTCAAGGGCCGTCACCGCGCGGAGTATGCCTGGTTCAGCATCAGCGACTCGCTGCCCTTCACCTCGATCCCCGTCGAACAGGCGGCGGCGGAGATCGTGGACACCCTGCGCGGGGGAGATGCCTACCGCGTGCTTTCCCGGCCCGCCCAGCTGGGCTCCCTGCTGCACGCGATCCTTCCCGGAGCGACCATGGATCTTCTGGGAGCGGTGAACCGCGTGCTTCCGCGCAGCGGACGGTCTAGCCTCCGTGAGGCCGTCTCGGGCTCGGAGAGCACGTCCATGTTCTCCCCGTCCTTTCTCACGCGGCTGGGCGATGAGGCAGCGCGCAGGAACAACGAAACCCCGTAAGCTCGAAACCGCGTCGATCCTCGAGGCGCCAGCGCAGGTGGTGTTGCCGTCGGCCAGCGTTGCCCCGGTACAGGCCGGTGTCACGTCAGCGCAGGGCCACGTACTGGGACAGGTGCTTCCGTCCGTCGAGCCCGTTGACCAGCCCTCCGTAAATGAGGAGGGTCGCACTCGTGCTATGGTGTGGGACGGATTTTCACTCTCAAGCGAGGAGGAGTCCCATGGCGACCAAGATCAGCATCCGGCCCAATGGTCCGTACCTGGTGGAAGGCGAGCTCGAATTGGTCGACGTCAACGGCAATAAGGTCGACACGAGCGCGAAGGGCCCGAGGTTCGCACTGTGCAGATGCGGGGCGTCCGTCAGCAAACCATTCTGTGATGGCACCCACAGCAAGATTGGCTTTCAGGCAGCGGAGGCGGCCGTCGCCCAGGAGAAAAAGTAAAGCAGGTCGCACGAGCGCGGATTTCGTGCGGATACGTCCGGCTGGAGAGATTGCGGCGGCCGGTGATGTTCGAGGACATCGACCGACGTGGTGCGTCTCGTGACCCGCCGGCCCGGCCCCCGCACATCAGAGGCGAGTGATTCGCCCCCTCGAACCTTCTCTCTCCGTAGCCAAGACCCGGTAAGAGCTTCCGCCGCGTAGGGGACCGGCAGACCCACGCATCGTGGAACTCATCACCACACCGAGGCTGGAGAGCACTGGCTCGGTGCTTGCTGCAACGTCATGGCGGCGACCCTTGGAAAGTCGAAAAGGGGGCTCTCATGACGACTCACACGGGCGTGCACGTTACCCCGGCGAGCGAGACACAGATCATCCTCAAGGTGAATGGCGCCGTCAGGCGGCTCGCCGTCGCGCCCTGGACTTCGCTGCTCGACGCACTCCGTGACCATCTCGGGCTGACCGGGACCAAGAAGGGGTGTGATCACGGCCAGTGTGGCGCCTGCACCGTGCTGGTGAACGGCATGCGCATCAACTCCTGTCTTGCCCTCGCCATCATGAAGGACGGCGCCGAGATCACCACCATCGAGGGGCTCGCCCAGGATGGTCGGCTGCATCCCATGCAGCAGGCCTTCATCGATCAGGACGCTCTCCAATGCGGCTATTGCACACCGGGCCAGATCTGCTCGGCCGTGGGACTGATCCGCGAGGCTCGGGCGACCACCCGGGAGGACATTCGCGAACTGATGAGCGGCAACCTCTGCCGGTGCGGCGCCTATGCGCAGATCGTGGCCGCCATCCTCCAGGCGATGCCGTCCGTGACGGAAGCAGATGCGAGATGAATCCCTTCGCGTATACGCGGGTCACGGAGGTGGCCGAGGCCATCGAGGCTATCTCATCCGACACCTCGGCCCGATTCATTGCCGGTGGCACGAATCTCCTCGACCTCATGAAGGAGCGCGTAGAGCAGCCGGGCCAACTGGTCGACATCACGCATCTGCCCCTGGCCGAGATTGAGGTCACGGCGCGCGGCGGGCTCCGTCTGGGCGCTCTGGCCACCAATACGGAGGTTGCCTACCACACGCTCGTCGAGCGCCGATATCCCCTGCTGTCGAAGGCCATCCTGGCCGGAGCGTCCGCGCAACTCCGGAACATGGCCTCCGTCGGAGGCAATCTTCTCCAACGTACCCGGTGCATGTACTTCTACGACTGGGCCGCGCGCTGCAACAAGCGAGCGCCCGGCACCGGTTGCTCCGCCATCGAGGGTGTGAACCGTACCCACGCCATTCTCGGGACGAGCGAGCATTGCATTGCGACCCATCCGTCCGACATGTGCGTCGCCCTCGCCGCCCTGGACGCCCTGGTCCTCGTGACCGGCCCGCGCGGCGAGCGATCGATTCCCTTCGGGGACTTCCATCGACTTCCAGGGAATACGCCCGAGATCGACACCGCTCTTGGTCGCGAGGAGCTGATCCTGGCGGTAGAGCTTCCGTCCGACGGTTTCGCCGCGCACCACGCGTACGTGAAGATCCGCGAGCGCGCCTCCTACGCATTCGCGCTCGTTTCGGTTGCCGTCGCTCTCCGGCTGGAGGAGGGCTCGATCGCGGAGGCGCGGATCGCCCTGGGGGGCGTCGCGCACAAGCCCTGGCGCGACCGACAGGTCGAGGCTCTCCTTCATGGGCGCCCCGCGACCCAGGAGAGCTACAGAACTGCAGCGGAGTCGATGCTGCATGACGCGAGAGGGTTCGGCCACAACGATTTCAAGATCGAGCTGGCGAAACGTGCAATCGTTCGTGCCCTCGCCCAGGCCGCAGGAGCCGAGGTGTCCAGATGATCGGGACGCAGATCAGCCGAGTCGACGGTGCCGCCAAAGTCACCGGAGGCGCAACATACGCCGCCGACCACAGCATTCCGGGCCTGGCTCACGGCTATGTCGTGTCGAGCCACATCGCCAGGGGAAAGATCCTCCGCCTCGACGCGACAGAAGCTCTGGCTCTCCCTGGCGTCCTGCGGGTATTCACCCATGACAATGCGCCCAAGCTCGCGCCATCCCCTCGCGGCGACATTGAGGATGTGGCGCCCGAGGGCGTACCGTTTCGACCTCTCCGGAGCGCGCGAGTTCTCTACAGCGGTCAGCCGCTGGCCCTGGTCGTCGCCGAGTCCCTCGAGCAGGCTCGTCAGGCCGCCTCTCTTGTCCACATCGAGTACGAAGGCCAAGCGCATGCTACCGATCTTCGCGGCAACCTGAAGAGGGCTCACAAGCCAAAGGGGGAGGGGGCGCCCTCGTCACGTGGGCATGCCGAGCGAGCATGGCGGCGAGCGGCGGTGCAGGTGGAGACCGAGTTCTGGATGCCGGTTGAGCACCACAATCCGATGGAGCTTTTCGCAACCACCGTGGTCCCCGACGAAGACGGCGGTCTCACCGTGTACGACAAGACGCAGGGTGTGCAGAACGTCCAGCGCTATCTCTGCCGTGTCTTCAAGTATCCCCAGGACGCCCTGCGCGTGCTCTCACCCTTCGTGGGCGGCGCCTTCGGCTCCGGACTCAGGCCGCAGTATCACGTGTTCCTCGCCGTGCTCGCCGCCCGAGAGCTGAGGCGGCCCGTCCGGGTGAGCCTCACCCGCCCGCAGATGTTCACATTCGGTTATCGGCCGGCGCTCTGGCAGCGCGTAGCCCTCGGAGCCTCGGCCGACGGCCGGCTCGAAGCCGTCATCCACGAGGCGGTCGGGGAGACTTCGCGCTTCGAGGACTACACCGAGCCCGCCGTCGACTCATCGGGGCTGCTCTACCGTTGCGAAAACGTCAAGCTCGGCTACAAGCTGGCCAAGCTCGATCTCTACACACCCATGGACATGAGGGCGCCCGGAGCCGCCTCGGGAGTCTATGCCCTCGAGTGCGCCATGGACGAGCTCGCCTTCCGGCTCGGGATGGATCCCCTCGAGCTCAGGATCAGGAACTATGCCGAGCGAGATCAAGTCGAAGGCAAACCATTCGGCAGCAAGGAGCTTCGCGCCTGTTACGAGCAGGGAGCTCAACGGTTCGGCTGGTGGCGTCGCGATCCTCAGCCGGGATCGATGCGCGAAGGCCCTACCCAGATCGGCTGGGGCATGGCCACCGGTATCTGGGAGGCGATGCAGGAGCCGGCCTCGGCCAAAGCCGTCCTCAGAGCCGACGGCAGGCTCACGGTTTCTGCGGCGACCGCCGATATCGGCACCGGCACTTACACTGCCATGACCCAGATCGCCGCCGACACGCTGGGACTTCCGCCGGAGAACGTGACCTTCGTGCTCGGCGACTCCTCCCTGCCCGATACTCCCGTGGAGGGCGGTTCCTTCACGGTATCGTCCGTCGGCTCCGCCGTGAAGGCGGCCTGCGAAAAGCTTCGCCGGAAACTCCTCCGACGTGCCCAAGGCTCCCGCGGCGCCGGGCGACTATCCGGCGACCGGCTCATCGAGACCATGCGTCGAAGTCACATAGCCGCGATGGAGGCAGAGGCCAGCGTGGAGCCCGCCGGCAAGCGCGAGCGGTATTCGCACTACGCGCACTCGGCCATCTTCGCGGAGGTCCAGGTGGACGTCGACTTCGGTACCGTCCGCGTCACCCGCGTGGTCAGCGCGGTCGCGGGCGGCCGCATCATCAATCCGAAGACGGCGCGGAGCCAGATCCTGGGCGGAATCGTCTGGGGGATCGGCATGGCCCTCGAGGAGGAGAGCCTCCTCGATCATCGGCTCGGGCGCTTCATGAACCACAACCTGGCCGACTACCACGTGCCCGTGAACGCCGACGTACAGGACCTCGACGTGATCTTCGTCGAGGAGCGGGACGACATCGTCAATCCCCTCGGAGCAAAGGGCTTGGGAGAGATCGGTCTCGTAGGAACGGCGGCGGCGATCGCCAATGCCGTCTTTCACGCCACGGGCCGGCGCGTCCGGGATCTTCCCATCACCCCCGATAGGCTGCTCGCGACCCTTCCCACCATCCCTATCGTTTGACCTTCACCTGCCTCGCGGGCGCCGCTCCAGCGCCGGTTGCTGGCAACCGGCCAGCCCTTGACGCTGCCGCGACGGCTGACCCACAATGCCCGTGCCGATGAACGCGCTCGTGACGGACGGACCGTCGCTGCGCGTTCGGAGGTCCGTGGGCGTTCCGCCCGTGCTGAAGGGGGATGTACGATGGCAGATCGGGATTGCGAAGCGACTCACCTGGTAGTGCGAGCGCCGTCTCGGTCTCGACTCGAGCCCGGGCACATAGGCAGAACTGGTGCGGGGTCGCCGGGGCCTGCCGGGGCTTGGGACTGGGTCGGGCCTGTAGTCCGGCACGAGGCTCTTCCGGCCGCCTATGCTTCCATGGTGGCGGCCTCGACGTTGGCAGACCCGGCGCGCGCGGCACGGTCATTCTGGCGGCTGCACGGAACCTGGGGGAATCGCTCAGTGCAGCGCGTGGTCGCGTCTGCGCGAGGCATCGAGGCCGACGGCGACCGGATGCGCCACGTGGAGCGCGCGATCGAGGACGGCCGTAGCGGTGGCCAGGCACTGGATTCCGGGGTCCAGGCGCAGATGGGACGCCCGCTTGCTGCGGATTTCCGCGGGGTGCGCGTGCACGCCGACGCGCACCCGAACAGGTTGAACCGCTCGCGGGAAGCGCCCGACATTCACGCAGGCGCGCACGGTCGGGTTCAACGGGTCGGCGAGTGCGCCGGAAAGAGCAAAGGCAGCTGCTCCGGCTCCTGTGTTCACACCAGCGGCAATCCCGGCACGTGCCGGTGGTCGGGAACGATCACGTACGGGTGTGTGTGCTACGAAAACCCGAAACTGTCGCCGGCCAAGCAGGTGCTGTACAACCTCATCATGGCCGCGTTGATCGCGGCAGGCATTATCCTCACGGTGGCCGCCATCGCAGCGATCGTGGCCTGCCTCTCGGGACCGTGCGAGGTCGCGGCCCTGATCGCAGCCCTCGGCTATGCCGGGGCGATGATCGTTCTTGGCATCATTCGCTCTGGCGGAGGCGATACCTCGAGTGAATCCTCCACGACGGAGGCCGCCGGAGACGAAGTGCCGGGCGAAGAGGCACTTGCCTAGCGACAAGGCGAGATCGACACCCGGCCGCTCCGACACGCCCGCGATCCCACCATCGGCTCCTGACGCCTCGCCGCAGCGCCACCGGCGCCGTCGACGGCAGCGCGCGCTGGCGGGTTGATAGCGCTTTCGCCTCGCCGCGATGACGAGGTCGCCGTCCGACTCATCCCCGGCCTCGCCGCGGCCGCGAACTGGAGTATGCTCTGGGTCACGACCGAGCCTCGGAGCGGAGGAGCAGGCCATGGCGCGGGTTACAGGACTCGGACACGTCGGCATCTACGTGCGCGACCTCGAGCGCATGGTCGGCTTCTACCGCGACGTCATGGGCATGCAGGTGACCAAGCAGAACTGGCGCCTCGGCATCGTCTTCCTCAGCGCGGACCCACAGGCCGTCGATCACGAGATCGCCTTGATGCGCGGGCGGCCCAGCGCGGACGATCCGCACCTGATCCAGCAGATCTCGATGCGGGTGGAGACGCTCGACGATCTCCGCGACTTCCACCGGCGTCTCCGCGCCGAGGGCTATCGCATCGAGCACGTGGTCAACCACGCGAGCGCCATCGGCTGCTATTTCCTCGATCCCGAGGGCAACCGCACCGAGGTGTTCTGGCTGACGGGCCGGCCAAGCTGGGTGCCTGTCGCCAATCCGATCG
>DATGCY010000117.1:0-5225 GCA_035311385.1 Candidatus Methylomirabilota bacterium | reverse complement strand
GTGGTGCTGGCGTGGGAGCGCGAGCTCCATCCCGACATGGAGCGCGTCAACGTCAATGGCGGGGCCATCGCCCTCGGCCATCCTCTTGGCTGCTCAGGGGCGCGGCTCATGAACACGCTGCTCCACGAGCTCGAGCGCAGCAAGAAGCGCTATGGGCTCCAGACCATGTGCATCGGCTTCGGGCAGGGTATCGGCACCATCATCGAGCGGCTCTAACCACTCCACGTGACCCTGCGCCCGGGCTCGCGGGTGCTCGGCATCCTGGTGGCGGCGACGGCCTTCGCCCTCGCCGTCACCAGGGTCGAAGATCCCGACACCTGGACCCACCTCGCCCTCGGCCGCCTCATGGTCGAGAGCCGAAGCCTGCCTTTGCACGAGTCGCTCGCTTTTCCCAGCGTCGCGCTCCCGTATCACGACACGGAGTGGCTGTTCGACGTGGTGCTGTATCTGATCTTCCGCTCCGCGGGACTGGCCGGCGTCGTCCTCCTCAAGGCGGCCACGGTGGCGCTGACCTTCTGGATCCTTTTCAAGGACGCCGCCCTGCCGCAAGAGCCCGCGGCCGATCACGGGCTGCGCGCCTGGATCGCCGCGGCCGTTCTCCTCGCCTGTCTTCCCATGGTTCGCTATCGCTTCGTGGAGCGGCCCGATCTCGTCCTCATGCTCTGTCTCGGCTTCACCACCTACGCCCTCGACGCCTACCGCCTCGAGGGACGACGCTGGATCTACACCCTGCCCTTCGTGCACGTGCTGTGGGCCAACATGCATCCAAGCGTAATCCTCACTCTCGTGCCGTTCGGCGCCGTGCTTGCGGGCGGCCTCGGCCTTCATCTGTTCGTTCGGGCCCACGGACGGGAGGTGCCGGGGACGCCGTCGGCGCGCCAGCTCAGGACGGTGGCCACAGTTCTCGTGCTGAGCCTTCTCGGCTGTCTCGTGAACCCCCGCGGAGTGGAGATCCTCACGCTACCCTTCCGGCTGGCGGGCATGCGCTGGGCGGTGAATGAGATCACGGAGCTCCAGCGGCCGCCCGTGGCTCTTTATCCCGGCGTGTACATCCTGGCGGGTCTGCTCCTCCTGGCGCTCCTCGCAGCGTGGCGTTCGGCTCCGGTTGTGCCGGCGCTCCTCGTCGTTCCCTTCGCGTATCTTGGACTCACCGGCGTGCGCTTCATCTTCCTATTCGCCATCGTGGGCGCGCCTGTGCTGGCGCGCACCCTCGCCTCGCTCGCGAGTTCGTCGAGCGCGGTGCGTCTTCGCCGGCCCGCCATGGCCGCGGCCGTCGCCGTGGTCGTGGTGAGCACGCTGGCTTCGGGGCTCGCCATCGCCCAGGTGCGCCCGCTGGCGGACGGACGCAAGAGCGCAGGGCTCGGCGTCGACGCCCGCTTCGTTCCCGAGGGCGCGCTCCGTTATCTCGACGGCATCGGCATGACGGGGAGGCTCTTCAACGCCTTTCACTTCGGCGGGTACATCGCCTGGCGCGATTTCCCGAAGCGTGCGGCCATCGTCGACGGCCGAATGTATCTCCCCGCGGGGCTGGCCGAGGAGATCCACTTTGCCCGCGCCTATCCGGACCATCTCGCCCGGCTCCAGTCCACCTACGGTTTCGAGGCGGCGGTGATGGACTATCCGCTCTACTCGGGCGAGGGTTTGGACAATCTCGCTCCCGACGCCGATTGGGGTCTCGCCTCTCCCGACTGGGCCCTCGTGTACTGGGACGACTACGCCCTCGTTTATCTGAAGCGCTCCTCGCGCTGGGACGCGGTGATCGCCCGCGACGAGTACCGATTCGTCCACCCCGCCAACGGCCTGCCCGCGTTCTGGCGGAGCCTCGCCGACAAGGCCCGTCTCCCCGAGATCCACGCCGAACTCGATCGCAACGTGGCGCAGACCGGCTCCGCGCGCGGCCGCACCCTGCTGGGCTTCGCGCTTCTCCAGGAAGGCAAGGCCGACGCAGCCCTCGACGTGCTTGCCACGGTGCGGGATTTCGAGCGCCGGCTCGACGTGCTCCAGGGGGAAGCCCTCGCCTGGCAGCAGAAGGGTGACAAGGCGCGTGCCATCGAGACGTACGAGCGCGCCGTCGCCACCCAGGAAGATGCCCTCACCCTCTACGGTCTCGGGGCGGCCCTGATGGACGCGGGACGGCCGCAGGAGGCGATCCACCCGCTCCAGCGCGCGCGCGAGCGGAACCCGGCGCTCCTGCCCGTCTACGCACTGCTCGTCGAGGCCTACCGGCGCACGGGTGACACCCAGCGAGAGGGGGAGATCGCCCAGGCGGGCGCGGTGGCCATGAAGCGCGCCCAGGCCATGGAGCGCGCGCGGAACGGGCTCGGCCTCAACCGGGCGGGTCGCCTGCCCGAGGCCATCGCGGAGCTCGAGGCGGCGACCGCTCTCGATCCCGACAACGCGAGGATCAAGAGCGACCTCGGCTTCCTTTACCTCTACGCCGGGCGCACGGAGGACGCCGTGCGGCAGCAGCGCGCCGCCCTCGCGCTCGAGCCGCGCCTGGCTCAGGCGCACTACGGCCTCGGCCTCGCCCTCGAGAAGAGCGGAGACGGAGCGGGCGCGCATCGCGAGCTCGCCGAGTACGCGCGGCTCGAGCCGCGCAGCTACCTGGCGTGGCGGCTGCGCGAGGAGCGGCAGACGCCGTGATGGCCTGGCGTTCGGCCGCCGCCGTGCTCGCCATCGCCGTGCTCGGCGCCTTCGCGGCGCGAAGCGACGCCCAGTCCATCCTCGACTTCATCACCTTCGACGGCATCGACTACATCCGCTGGGCCGAGGAGCCCGGCCGTGCCCTCGGTGCCGACGATCTCGGCGTCGAGTTTGCCGCCGTCGGGTGCTCCTTCACCGAGGACCGCCGCGGCTGTCCCTTCGGCACCGACGCGGCCGCCGCCTTCATGCCCACGGGCAGTCGGATCTACGTGGTCAAGGGGTATTCGACCGATTTTCGGCTGGCCGCCGTGTGGCAGGGGAAGGTCTACCTCTACCAGGCGTGGCGCAATCCGCGGGCGAAGGTGGGGGGCGATCTCTACGCCATCGCGGGCAAGGTGCGCGCCATCGACGTGCTGCGCGGCGAGCCAACGTGGGCGTCGCCGGGCATCCCCGTGCGCATCAGCTCGCCGAACGATGCCGACCAGCTCGTGGAGATGATCGCTCGCGGCGCAGTGGGCCGGCCGCAGGCTCACGCCTTCGGGGAGCAGCGCTACTGGCTCACCTTCTGGCTGACCGATGGAACGACGCTCGGCCGGCCGTACTTCGTGGAGACGCGCGAGCTCATGGGCGGCGTTCTCCTCCCCGAGGAGTTCACGCGCATCCTCGAGCGCTACCTGCCGGGATGATTCAGCCCGGCAGGCTCTCCGCGAGGGCGAGGAGCCGCGCGTCGCTCCCCGCGACGGCGAGAAGGCCCAGGCCGATCGCGTAGCGTTCGCCCACCACCGGCACGCTCACCTGCGGCAGCCCGGCTAGGCTCGCCACCGAGCCCAGGGTGAGATCCTTCACGCGGTTGGTCGCCAGGTCCTCGGCGGAGGCCGTCTTGAGGGGCGCGATGGTCCAGGCGCTCGGCAGACACAGAACGGCGTCGGTCGAAAGATGCGCGCGAAGCATCTCCACGAGGCGCGCGCGATCCTCGAGGGCTCGCCGCCGGGCGGCGTCGCTGATCGTCGAGGCGGACTAAAAGGTCGCTTCGATGTTCGGAGCGAATCGGGGATGCGCGGAGCGGATCCAGTCACCGTGGGCCCGCCATGCCTCCCACTGCTTGAGCGTTCGGAAGGTCTCCAGCCAGTTCTCGAGATTCCCGAGGCGCACCTCGCGCGTGACCTTGAAAGCGCCTTGAATGGAGGCGATCTTCGCTCGGAGCTCGGGTACGTAGCGCTCGTGGACCATGTCGAAGGCATCGGCGAGAACGGCGAGGGTGCGGAAACCGGGTTCCGTCTCGGAGCTCTCGAGCAGCACGTGGCCCGCGCGCGCGAGCGTGCGCGCGTCGCGGGCGAGCCAGCCCACCGTGTCGAAGCTGGGAGCGAGCGGCACCACGTCGTCGATGGGCACCACGCCGTGGCTGGGGCGGAAGCCGAACACGCCGCAGTAGCTTGCGGGCACCCGGATGGAGCCGCTCGTGTCGGTGCCGAGGGCGAAGTCGACGAGCCCCGCCGCGACGGCGGAGACCGACCCGCTGGACGAGCCGCCGGGGAGGCGATCGGGGAAGCGTGGATTGACCGGCGTGCCGTAGTGAACGTTGATGCCGTCGAGGCTGAAGGCCAGCTCGTCGGTGCACGACTTGCCGACGAGGGTCGCGCCCGCGTCGAGCAACCGCCGCACGGCGGGGGCCGTCTCAGTGGGAATCGGGTGGGTGCGCTCCCAGTCGGGGTTGCCGGCGCCCGTCGGATAGCCGGCCACGTCGTAGAGATCCTTGACCACGAACGAGGTGCCAGTGAGCGGCCCGCCAGCCTTCCCGGGCAGGGAGAGCCGGCGCATGATGCCGTCGAAGGCGTGCAGGGGATCGACCATCGAGCACTCGCGCCCGGCGATCGTGCCAGAGCGCGGCGGAGAGGTCAAATCTGCGAGGAAGCCCGGCGCGCTTGACACCTGGACGGCCGCCACGCTAACTGTTCCTGCGATCTGCCCGCTCGTACGGGAGCGGGAACCCTGGAGGAGGAGCGCGCATGAGCGCCTATCTGATTCGCGACGTGAAGGTCCTGGACGGCACGGGCCGCGCGCCTTTCGCGGGCTCCGTGCTGATCGAGGGCGATCGGATCGCCGCCGTCACCGAAGGGGCTGGCCCTTCCACGGCGGGAGAGGCCGCCGTGATCGAGGGGGCGGGGGCGACCCTCATGCCCGGCCTGATCGAGTCCCACGCCCACCTGGGGCTGGCCGACCTTGGCTCCTACGACCTGACGCGCGTGCCCCCCGAAGAGCACATGCTCATCACGGTGCGCAACGCGCGCACCATGCTCGACGCCGGCTACACCAGCGCGTTCTCGGCCGGATCGCCCAAGCCACGCCTGGACGTGGTGCTGAAACGTGAGATCGAGGCGGGGAGGGTGCCCGGACCCCGGCTCCTCGCCAATGGGCCGGAGATCACCGTCACCGGCGGTCTCGGCGACAGCAATCTCGCCCACCTACCGTTCTACGAGACGCCCACCTTCGCGTGGATCGCCGACGGGCCCGACGCCGTCCGTCGCGTGTGTCGCCTCCTCGCCCGTGAGGGCGTCGATCTCCTCAAGCTCAACCTCTCCGGC
>DATGCY010000116.1:0-2682 GCA_035311385.1 Candidatus Methylomirabilota bacterium | reverse complement strand
GCAGGCGGCCGTCGCCCCCGTGGCCGTGATCGAGCTGGACGGCGCCATCACCCCCGTGACCTCGCGGCTCCTCACCGCGGCCATCAATCGAGCCCAGGCCGAGCACGACCAGGCCCTGGTAGTGAAGCTCAACACCCCGGGCGGTCTCGAGAGCTCCATGCGCTCCATGGTCCAGAGCATCCTCAAGGCGGAGATTCCCGTGATCGTCTACGTGGCGCCCAAGGGCGCCCGCGCCGCTTCCGCCGGCGTCTTCATCACCATCGCGGCGCACGTGGCGGCCATGGCGCCCGCCACCAACATCGGGGCCGCCCATCCCGTGGCGGTGGGTGGCGGCGACACCGGCAAGGAGATGGGCAAGAAGATCGAGAACGACGCGGCCGCCTTCGCGCGCAGCTTGGCCGCCGAGCGCGGTCACAACGTCGAGTGGGCGGAGAAGGCGGTCCGCGCCTCGGTGTCCGCCACGGAGCGCGAGGCGGTGAAGCTCAAGGTCGTGGACCTGGTCGCCGATAGCGTGCCCGATCTCCTTGCCAAGATCGACGGCCGCACGGTGAAGACGGCGAGCGGGAACGTCACCCTCGCCACCAAAGACGCGCCGGTCAAGCTCATCGAAGTGGGCTTCCGCGACCGCTTCCTCGCCCTCATTACGGATCCCAACATCGCCTACATCCTCATGATGGTCGGCATGCTGGGCATCTTCTTCGAGCTCCAGAATCCTGGTGTCACGCTGCCCGGAGTGATCGGGGGCATCTCGCTGATCCTTGCCTTCTTCGCTTTCCAGAGTCTGCCCATCAACTGGGCCGGCGTGCTCCTGATCCTCTTCGGCGTGGGGCTGCTCATCGCGGAGATCAAGATCGCCAGCCACGGCGTGCTCACTGCGGGCGGGGTCGTCGCCATGATCCTCGGCTCCTTCATGCTCTATGAGGCGCCCGAGGTAGGCTTCCGTGTGGCGTGGACGGTGATCCTGCCCACGGTGGGCGCCACCGCCGGCCTCGTGATCTGGGCTGTCTCCGCCGGCGTGCGCGCCATGATGCGGAAGCCCGTCACTGGCTCGTCCGGCATGATCGGGCGCCTGGCCGTGGCCCGCTCGGCCCTAGGGCCGGAAGGGCAGGTGCAGCTCGACGGGGAAATCTGGCGGGCGGTGAGCGACGGCGGCGCCATTGCCGCGGGCGAGCAGGTGCGCGTGATGGCGGTGGACGGCCTCACCCTCAAGGTGAGCCGCGCCGCGGACAGATCCTAGCCGGCAAGGAGGCGACTCGCCATGCAACTCGAGTGGACGCTGGGTCTGATCCCCCTGATCATCATCGCGCTGTTCGTCTTGCTGAACTCCGTGCGCATCCTGCGCGAGTACGAGCGGGCGGTGATCTTCCGCTTCGGCCGGCAAGCGGGCGCCGTCGTCAATCCGGGCGGTGACGGTAACGGCCCGGGCCTCGTCCTCCTCATTCCCTTCGTGGACAAGATGGTCAAGGTGAGCCTGCGCACCATCACCATGGACGTGCCGCCCCAGGATGTGATCACCCGCGACAACGTGTCGGTGAAGGTGAACGCGGTCATCTTCTTCCGTGTGCTCGATGCGAGCAAGGCAGTGATCAGCGTGGAGGACTATCTCTTCGCCACCTCCCAGATGGCCCAGACCACCCTGCGCAGCGTGCTCGGCCAGCAGGAGCTGGACGACCTCCTCGCCTCGCGCGAGAAGATCAACGAGGAGCTGACCCGCATCATCGACCAGCACACGAGCCCGTGGGGGGTGAAGGTGGCCGCGGTGGAGGTGAAGAACGTGGACCTGCCGCAGGACATGCAGCGCGCCATGTCGAAGCAGGCGGAGGCGGAGCGCGAGCGGCGGGCCAAGGTCATCAACGCGGAGGGTGAGTTTCAGGCCGCGGCCAAGCTCGCGGAAGCAGCGGACGTGCTCACGCGCTATCCCCTCGCCGTCCAGCTCCGCTACCTGCAGACCATGCGCGAGATTGCCTCCGAACGGAACACCACCACCTTCTTCCCCATCCCCATCGACCTCTTCGGCCCGCTCCTGCGCGCCCTCGGGGGCGACGGGCAGGCGCCCAAGGCGTGACGCCCGTTTCCCTTGTGGGGAGGGAATGGGACAGGTAGAATGACCAAGCTGTCACGGGGGGTTAGCTCAGTTGGGAGAGCGCGGCGTTCGCAACGCCGAGGTCGAGGGTTCGAATCCCTTACCCTCCACCATTCGCAAAATCAAGCGCTTACCCGGCGTCGATCCTCAGCGGTTGCGCCGGGGTTGCGTTCGGTCGTTCCAGTAGGAGCAACGGCAGGGCCCTAAGGGCTCAGGTACTGATCGAGGCCAACCACGGCGGATTCGTGCCGCTCGGGTCGGCAGTGTCCATAGGTTCCTGCCGTCTGCTCAATGCTCGCGTGGCCCATCTGGGCCTGAACCCACCGCAGGTCTGCGCCGTCCTCCAACAGCCACGTCGCGTACGAGTGTCTGGTGGCGTGGTACGTCCGATAGGGAAGCCCGGCCTTGGATAAGAGTGGCTGCCAGACCGCCTCGATGAAGTGCCCATGTCGGGTGATCCGACCATTCAGGGTGGGGAACACGAGCTGGCGCTGCTCGCTGTCCCACTCCTTGACCTGACCCTCCAAGTCCATCGCGTCAACCTGTGCGCGAAGGGCCGCGAGAAGCGCGGGGCTAGCCTTCACCCACCGATCCTCGCT
>DATGCY010000115.1:0-11421 GCA_035311385.1 Candidatus Methylomirabilota bacterium | reverse complement strand
CGCAAGCTCATCGACCACGACAAGATCCACGTCCTCACGGGTGTCCTCCTCGCCAACGTGGGGCAGAGCCTCGTGCCCCTCATCGAGCGCGATCAGCTTCCCACCCTCTTTCTCACCACGCCCGACGAGCTGACCAAGCGCAAGATCGCCAAGTGGATCCTGCGCTCCAACTTCTCGGCGAGCCAGATCATGCATCCCCTCGGCGACTACGCGGCCAAGACCCTCAAATACCGTCGGGCGGCCACCATCGCCATGGACAACGCCTTCGGCCACGAAGAGATCGGCGGCTTCCAGCGCGTGTTCGAGGACGGCGGGGGTAAGGTGGTGCAGAAGCTCTGGGTGCCCCTCAACGCGCTCGACTTCGCGCCCTACCTCTCCCAGGTCCAGAAGGACGTGGACGCGGTCTGCGCGGTGTTCGTGGCGGGCCAGGCCGTGCGCTTCGTGAAGCAGTACGGCGAGTCGGGGCTCAAGGCCAAGACGCCTCTCATTGGTACCGGCGTGATGACGGATGAGAGCGCGCTCCGCGGCATGGGCGACGAGGCCGTGGGCATCGTGGGCGCGCTGCTCTGGAGCCCGACCCTGCAGAATCCTGCCAACCAGGTCTTCATGAAGCTCGCCACGGCCAAGGTGGGACGGACACCCGCCTACTTCACCGCCATCATGTACAGCTCGGGACGCTGGATCGCCGAGGCCGCGCAATCGCTGAACGGCCAAGTCGAGGACCGGGAGAAGCTCGTGGCGGCCATCCGCCGCGCCATCGAGACGGTGCCGGATCCGCGCGGCCCCATCAAGCTCGACGAGTACGGCAATCCCACCGAGAACGTCTACATCGTTCGCGTGGAGAAATCCGGCGGCAAGCTCGTCAACACCGTCATCTACACGTATCCGTCGGTGTCGCAGTTCTGGACCTACAAGCCCGAGGAGTTCCTGAAGACTCCCGCCTACTCGCGCGACTATCCGCCCGCCAAACCCTGAGCGAGGGCGTATGCGCGTCGGGTTCTTCTTCTGGCCATACACTCCCGAGTACACGGAGCGCATGGCGCGCCTCGGCGAGGCGCACGGCTTCGACATGGTCGGCATCGCGGACACCCCGGGCAACGCCATGGATCCGTGGGTCGCCATGACCCTGGCCGCTGCTGTCACCTCGCGCGTCCGCCTCGCCACGTGCGTGACCAACCTCGTCACCCGTCATCCCTCCATCACGGCCTCGGCGGCGGCGTCGGTGGACGCCGTCTCGGAGGGACGCAGCGTGCTCGGCATCGGGGCAGGTCATAGCGGCGTGGCGAACGTGGGCGGTGTGCCTGCGGGCCCCTCGTCGCTCCGCGAGGGCCTCACCTTTCTCCGCACCGCGCTCGCCGGCCAGCCCGCCTCGTGGCGGGGCGCCGCCACGCATCTGCCATGGGTGCGGCGGCCCGTGCCCGTCTACGCCGCCGCTTCCGGCCCGCAGGCGCTCCGGGTGGCGGGCGCCGCGGCGGACGGCGCCTTCGTGAACTATGGCCTCGGTGCCGAGGAGGTGGGTCACGCGCGCCGGCTCATCGAGGCGGGGGCGAGGGAAGCGAGACGCTCGCCCGCGGAGATCGACGTGTGGTCCATCGCTTGCCTCGACGTGAGCGCGCGTGGTGACACCGCCTTGGAGAAGCTCGGCAATATCCTGGGCTTCGTCGCCGCCTACATCCTCGGCCCCGACCCGGAAGGGCGCGGAGTGCCCGTGGAGCTCGTGCCCGCCGTGCGGGAGCTGCGCGCGAGCTACACCACGCGCCAGCGCGAGATGGATCCCAACCTGGTGAAGCGCCTGGGTCTCTTCGACTATCTCCGCGCGCGGCTCGCCGTGGCGGGGACGCCGGAGGACTGCCTCGAGCAGGTTCGTCGGGCGGAAGAGGCGGGCGCCAACCAGCTCATGTTCACGGTGAGCCTCGCGGCCGATCCCGTGGGCACCGTAGACCTCTTCGGCCGCGAGGTCTTGCCCGCGCTGCGCCGCTGAGCGCGCGACGAGCGCCTTGACGCTTCGGCGTCCGCTGGGGCACTCTTGTCGGCGCACCACCGGACGCGCGCAACTCCCACATCCAGGAAGGAGCCTCTCGTGGACACGTCACTGCTGAAGCCCGTTCCCGTCGGCCGACCCTCACTGTTCGATGTGTCGCGCTGTAGCGATCTCGACATCCTCGATGCCGATCTCGCCGTGCTCGGCGTCCCGTTCAGCGTTCCCTACGATCTGCTTCGCTCCACCATCTGTAGCACCGCGCCCCAGACCATTCGCGAGCAGTCGATGCGCTTCACCCCGCGCTATCAATCCCACTACGATTTTGACTTCGGCGGCGATCTCCTCGCCGGACGCCGAGTGGAGATCGTGGATTGCGGCGACGTGGCCACGAGCCCGGCCACCATCCCGGAGAACCCGAGCCGGACCACCGCGGTGGTCCGGAAGATCCTGGAGCGCCGGGCCATCCCCATCGTGCTGGGCGGCGAGCACTCCATTCCCATTCCCGTGATGCGGGCCTACGAAGGCTACGGGCCCATCCACATCGTTCACGTCGATGCCCATCTCGACTGGCGGGACGAGATCAATGGGATCAAGGACGGCCTGAGCAGCCCGCTGCGCCGGGCCTCCGAGATGCCCTGGTTCTCCGGCATGACCCAGATCGGCCTCCGCGGCTTCGGCAGCGCCCGCAAGGAGGAGTTCGACGCCGCCCGCAAGTACGGCAGCATCCTCGTGGGCGCGGAGGAGCTGCACCGGGTGGGCATCGACGAGATCCTCCGACGCATCCCGGCCGCCGAGCGCTACTACATCACCATCGATGCCGACGGCCTCGATCCCACCATCGCCCCGGGCGTGGCCGGCCCCGCCCCGGGCGGCGTGACCTATTCGCAGGTGACTAACCTCATCCGCGGGGTGGCAGCCAAGGGGCGCATCGTCGGCTACGACTTCGTGGAGGTCGTCCCCAGCGTCGACGTCAACAACATCACGAGCTACCTCGCGTGCCGGCTGATCCTCACCCTGCTCGGCGCGCTCTGCCACACGGGGCAGATCGGGAAATGAGCAACCGGACACCAGGATCTCGGACGACGCGCCGCCGGTTCCTCTACGGCACCGGCGTGACCACGGGTGCCCTGGCCCTGGGACGGCACGCGGCGGCCCAGAGCACGAAGAAGACCGATCTCGTCATGGCCCAGAGCGGCGACATCTCCAAGCTCGATCCGCATCTGAGCACCGCAGGCTTCGACGTGACGGTGACCTTCAACCTCTATGACCATCTCGTGAGCCGGCGCCGGGACAACAAGCTCTATCCGTCGCTGGCCACGAGCTGGGCCTCGCTCGCCCCCACCACCTGGCAGTTCAAGCTGCGCCCGGGCGTGAAGTTTCACAACGGCGATCCCTTCACCTCCGCCGACGTGAAGTTCAGCATCGAGCGCACCTACGACCCGCAGGCCAAGACCAACGTGTCGACGATCTTCACCAGCGTCGATCGCGTCGACACTCCGGATGCGCTCACCGTCAACTTCATCACCAAGAAGCCGGATCCGCTCCTCCCCGCCCGCCTCGCCTTCTACGGCGGCCAGATCATCCCCAAGAAGTACTTCGAGGCGGTGGGCGCGGACGAGTTCAACGCCAAGCCCATCGGGACGGGGCCCGTGAAGTTCGTGTCCTGGCGCAAGGACGACCAGTTGGTGTTCGACGCCGTGCCCGACTACTGGGGCGGCCGGGTGAACTTCAACCGGCTCGTCTTCCGGCCCATCCCGGAGACGTCGGCCCGCGTGGCTGCGCTGCTCAAGGGCGAGGTCGACATGATCTCGAAGCTGCCCCCGGACCAGATCGAGCAGGTTCGGAATCATCCCTCGACCAAGGTCGAGTCCGCGCTCTTCGCGGGGCAGTACGTGCTCGCGGTGAACTCGAAGCGGCCGCCCCTGGACAATCCGCTCGTCAAGCAGGCGCTGTCGCTGGCTATCGATCGCGAGGTGATCGTGAAGGAGCTGTGGCACGGCCAGGCCATCGTGCCCAATGGCCCGATCGCCAAGGGCGACAACCACTACAACGACAAGCTGCCGCCCCTCAAGCACGACCCGGCGGCGGCCCGGCAGCGCCTTCAGGCCGCCGGCTACAAGGGCGAGGAGATCGTGCTGGAGACCACCTCCGGCGTGGTGTCCAACGACAAGGCCATGTCGGAGGCCGTCATGGCCATGTGGCGCGACGTAGGGATCAACGCCAAGGTCGAGCTGATCGAGGCGAGCGTGCGAGCGCAGAAGATCCGCGAGCGAAGCCTCAAAGGACTGCTCTGGATCGAGCCCGCCTCCACCCTGGGCGATCCCGACGGCATGATGTGGCGGCTCCTCGCCCCCGGCGCCGTCTACGAGTATTGGCGCCAGCCGCGCTTCGAGGAGCTGGGTAACGCCGCGCGCTTCAGCCTCGACGAGAATTTCCGCGGCAAGGCCTACGCGGAGATGAGCCAGATCATCCTGGAGAACTTTCCCTGGATCCCCGTCATCCAGGCGAACGACCACTACGGGCTGCAGCGCTACGTGGAGTGGAAGCCGTACTCGAACCAGCAGATCGAGCTGCGCGCGTTCAACTTCCGCTTCCGTCAGGCCTGAGGGGGCGCGTCAGCTCGCCAGGGCGGCTACCGACAGGAGCTCGAAGACGAGGTTGGCCGCGAGCACGCCGGTGATGGCGCCTGGTCCGTCGTAGGGTGGGGACACTTCCACCAGGTCCGCGCCGACCAGCCGC
The DNA here is from genome assembly GCA_035311385.1 of Candidatus Methylomirabilota bacterium. GTDB lineage: Bacteria > Methylomirabilota > Methylomirabilia > Rokubacteriales > CSP1-6 > AR37. The sequence goes on along the minus strand of DATGCY010000115.1, from coordinate 6,701 downwards.
AGGTGGCGGAGCCCGCGCACCAGCACGAGCGCCTCGTACGAGGTGAGCCCGCCCGCCTCCGGCGTGCCGGTGCCCGGGGCGTACGCGGGATCCACCGCGTCGATGTCGAACGAGCAGTAGACCGGCCCGCCCGCGAGCCGTTTGAGCCGCTCCACGACCGCGGCGGTGCCGCGCTCTTTGACGTCTTCGATGCGGATCACCTCGAAGCCGTGGGTGGCGTGGAAGTCGAAGTCCTCGGGGCCGTAGAGCGGACCGCGGATGCCCACCTGGATCGAGCGGCTCCCGTCGATGAGCCCTTCCTCCATCGCGCGCCGGAAGGTGCTGCCGTGGTAATAGGGCAGCCCGAAGTAACGGTCCCACGTGTCGGGATGCGCGTCGAAGTGGACGAGGCCGAGGCGCCCGTGCTTGCGCGCGAGCACGCGGAGCACGGCCAGCGTCACCGTGTGGTCGCCGCCCACACATAGAGGGATGGCCCCCGCGTCGACCACGGGCCCCAGCGTGCGCTCGATGGCCGCGAAGGTCGCCTCGATGGAGACGGGCACCGCGTCCACGTCGCCGCAGTCGGCCACGCGCAGCCGGTCGAAGGGATGGACTCGGAGACTCGAGTTCCACGGCCGGATGAGCGAGGATTGGTCGCGCACGTGCCGGGGGCCGAAGCGCGCCCCCGAGCGATACGAGCAGCCGCCGTCGAAGGGGATTCCGACCAGCGCCACGTCGAGACCGACGGACGAGGTGACGTAGGGCAACCGCATGAAAGTCGCGGGCTGGGCGAAGCGGGGCGAGGCGAAGCCGTCGCGCGGCTGGGGATGATCGGGAGTGGGCATGACGTGACGGATTATACGGAGTTTCGCGCGGCCGGCGGCTCCAGATCGGGAACGGCGGCGAGGAGCTCCCTCGTGTAGGGATGCGCCGGGCTGCCGAAGATCCGCTCGGCGGGTCCGATCTCGCAGACCTCGCCGTCCCGTATGACCAGGACCTCGTCTGCGACCTGGCGCACCACCGCCAGATCGTGGGAGATCAGGAGATAGGCGCAGCCCGTGCGCTCCTTCTGCTCGAGGAGCAGCTCGAGGATGGTCGCCTGCACGGAGACGTCGAGGGCGGTAGTTGGCTCGTCGAGCACGACGAGGAGCGGCTCCGTCACGAAGGCGCGGGCGAGGGCGACGCGCTGTTTCTCGCCGCCGCTCAGCTGCGCCGGGTGCCGGTCGAGGTACGCCTCCGTGAGCCCCACCGCGCGTAGGGTGGCGAGGACTCGAGAGCGGCGGTCCTCGCGAGGTACGCCCTCGAGCACCAGCGGGCGGGCCACGATGTCGGCCACCGTCTTGTGCGGGTTGAGGGAGCTGGTTGGGTTCTGGAACACGATCTGCGCCCGCCGGCGGTAGGCGCGCAGGTGGCCGGCATCGAAGGCGCGAACGTCCGCTCCGTCGAACACGATCCGGCCCTGGGCGGCGGGGGTGAGGCGTAGGAGGGCGCGGGCCAGCGTCGACTTGCCGCTGCCGCTCTCGCCCACCACGGCGAGGACACGCCGCCTCGGCAGGCGGAACGATACGTCGCGCACCGCGCGCACGGCATGCGCCCGCCCGAGCCCGAGGAAACCGGCGCCGCGCCGATACTCGACGGAGAGCCGCGAGACCTCGAGGAGAGGACTGGCCTCAGCCGTTCGGTCGTGGGCCGCCCGCGTTGCGCGCTCGCCTGGGACGGCGCCGATGCGCGAAGGCTCCGCGGCAAAATGGCAGCGGGAGAGGTGGCCGCCCGATGACGGCGCCAGCAGCGCCGGCCTGCTCGAGCGACAGATGTCGGCCGTGAAGGCGCAGCGGTCGGCGAAGACACAGTGAGTGAAGCGCTGCGGATCTCGGGACGCCGTCCCGGGAATGCCCTGAGGCAGCCGGCGCGCGCCGATCCGGGGCACGGCGGCGATGAGTCCGCGCGTGTAGGGATGGCTCGGCTCCTCCAAAACCTGGGCGGCGGGACCCAGCTCCATCAACTCTCCCGCGTAGAGCACGCCGATGCGATCGGCGAGCTGCGCCACCGCGGCCAGATTGTGCGAGACGAATACGATGGCCGAGCGGATCTGGCGGTGCAGCGTGCGCACGAGGTCGAGGACGCGGGCCTGCACGATCACGTCGAGCGCGGTGGTGGGCTCGTCCATGAGGAGCACGTCCGGTTCGCCCGCCAGGGCCATGGCGATCATCACCCGCTGCTGCATCCCCCCGCTGAGCTGGTGCGGATGGGCGGCGGCCACACGCGGCGGGTCGTCGAGCTGGACCAGCCGCAGCAGCTCGTGGGTGCGCTCACGGGCCCGCGCGCCTTCCATGCTGAGATGGCGAGCCAGCACCTCAGCGATCTGAGCGCCCACTGTCATGGCCGGGTTCAGCGCGGTGGTCGGGTCCTGGTAGATCATGGCGATGCGCCGGCCCCGGACGTCGTCGAGCGTCTCCCGGCTCGCCCGCAGGAGATCTACCCCGCCGTGGAGGACGCGGCCGGCCTCGACCACGGCATTGCCGGGGAGGTAGCTCATCACGGCCAGGAGCGCGGTCGACTTGCCCGAGCCAGACTCGCCGACCAGCCCCACGACCTCGCTCGCATGCAGGGTCAGGCTGAGGTCCTTCACCGCGGGGTGGAGGACGCCTCCCACCGCGAAGCTCACGGTGAGGTTCTCGATCGCGATCAGCGGATCAGTCATCGCGGAATGAGCGCTGTACGTGAAGGCGATCGCGAAGCCCCTCGCCGAGGAGATTGAAGCCGATGACGGAGGCGCAGATGGCCAGGGCAGGGCCGAGGAGCGGCCAGAAGGAGACGCTGATGTACTTCTGCGCCTCGTTGATCATGACTCCCCAGTCCGCGTGGGGTGGCTGGGTGCCGAGGCCGAGATAGCTGAGCGCGGCCCCGCCCACCAGGGCGAAGCCGACATTGATGCTGCCCTCCACGATGATGGGGGCCCACACGCTGGGGAGAATCTCGCCGTACTGAATGTACAGCCCGCTCTCCCCGCGGGCGCGAGCCGCGGTGACGTAGTCGTGGCTCGCGGCGTCGAGCACGGCGCTCCGCACGATGCGGACGAACTTCGGCGAGGCGGCGATCCCGAGGGCGAGCACCGCCTGCACCAGACCAGGGCCGAGTCCGACGATGACGAGCAAGGCGAAGACGAGGGTCGGGATGGAGAGGAGCGCGTCGACGAAGCGCATGACGATCTGGTCGAGCCGGCCGCGATGGAAGCCGGTGGCGAGCGCGACGGGCAGGCCGATGGCGAGACCGAGCGCGGTCGCGCCGAAACCGAGGGTGATGGAGCGCCAGCCTCCCGCGAGCACCCGGCTCAGCACGTCGCGCCCGAACCGATCGGTGCCGAGGAGGTGCGCGGGACTGGGCGCGGCGAGCCGGTGGAGCAGGTCGACCTTCGACGGGGCGTACGGGCTGTACGCGAGCCCGACGAGCGCGACGGCGAGGGCAAGCACGGTCAAGCCTGCGCCGAACTCGAGATAGCGATTGACTCGCGGCAGTCGTGGGACGGGGGCGGCGACGAGCTGGTTCACGGACGGGCCATGCGCGGATTGAGCGCGGCCTGGGCGAGATCGGCGAGGAGGTTGGCCACCACGTAGACGGCGCCGATGACCAGTGCGGTGCCCTGCACGAGCGGGATGTCGCGGTTGGCCACGGCGTACACCATGAGCCGGCCCAGTCCCGGATACGCGAAGATCTCCTCCACGATCACGATGCTGCCCATGAGATAGCCGATGTCGAGGGCGAGCACGGCCACGGTGGTGCTGAGGCCGTTGCGCACGCCGTGCCGCCACAGCACCACGCGCTCGCGCAGCCCCTTCAGACGCGCGGTGCGGATGTAGTCGCTCGACAGCACCTCGAGCATGCCGGAGCGCGTCTGGCGCAGGAGATGGGCGATGAGTAGGAAGGCGAGTACCACGACGGGCAGCACGATGTGCGCGAGCCATCCCGCGAACGACTTCGCCAGCGGTTCGTAGCCGCTCGAAGGGAGGAGAGCGAGGGGCGGGCTCGCGAGGAGGATGATGAGGATCGGCGCCACTACGAAGTCGGGGATGGAGATACCGAGGTAGCTCGCGGTGAGGATCGAGACATCGAGCCGGCTGCCCCGCCGCGACGCCGCGGTCACGCCCAGGGGAATGGCCAGGGCGCCCGCGACCACGATGGTGATCAGGGCGAGAGCGAGGGAGTGGCCGAAGCGCTCGGCGATGATCGGGCCCGCCGGCTGATTCAAGGTGGTCGAGGTGCCGAAGGCGCCGCGCGGGATCCCGGCCAGCCAGTCCAGGTACTGAAGGGCGAACGGGCGATCGAGGCCGAGGCGCGTGCGCAGGGCGGCCAGCGCGTCGGGGGTCGCGCCCTCGCCCAGGATGGTGACGGCTGCGTCTCCGGGCAGGAGGTGCGTGCAGGCGAAGATGATCGCCGAGAGGATCAGGAGCGAGATCAGGCCATAGAGCACCCGGCGGGCGAGGAAGGCGGCACCCATGCCATCTCAGGCTTTGCGGCCAGGCGCCTCCGGCGAGAGCCAGCAGTTCTCCGCGCGCATCTCGGTGGTGATGGCGCGGGTCGGCCAGTCATTCACGTAGCTCTGCGTCGCGTAGAGTGAGTTGAAGAAGTTGGGAATGATGAAGGGGCCTTCGTCCCGGCAGAGGCGCTGGAGGTCGGCGTACACCTTCCGGCGCTCGCCGCGGTCGGACACCTGGCGTCCCTGCCCGATGAGCTGCTCCGCCTTCTTGCCGGGCTCCGTCTTCACCCAGCGTCCCTCGTCGATGCCATAGACGGCTGAATAGAGCTTGCTCAGGATGGCATCCTCCGTGGGTCGAGTGCCATAGTTGCCCACGTAGGAGGCCACGCCCTTGTTCCAGATGGTGCTGCCGTAGCGCGCGTTGTCCATGAGCTCGATGTTGAAGCGAATGCCGATCTGCTCCGCCATGGCCTGCACCACCACCGCCGTCTTCTCGCGCGAGGCGGGGCTGTTCGACACGACCAGTCGATGCTCGAAGCCGCTGCCGTGCCCCGCTTCCTTCAGGAGCTGGCGTGCCTGCGCGAGGTCCGGCTTGCGCAGGGGAATGGTCTTGTCGAAGTACTCATAGGCGGGGGAGATGGGCTGGTCGTCAGCGGGCGTGCCTACGCCCCCGGTGATGGCCTCGCTCATCTGCGGTCGGTCCATGGCCAGGCGCAGCGCCTTGCGCACGCGCGGGTCGTCGAAGGGCGGCCGATCGGCATAGAGCACGACGTTGTTGAAGGTGCCGCCCGTGACCTGCACCGCCTTCACGCCCTTGATGCCGCCGACCCGCTTGAAGGCGTCCGACTCCACCTCGCCGATCACGTCGACCTCGCGGTTCTCGAGAGCGGCGATCTGAGACGTCGTGTCGGGGAGCACGCGCAGCACGAGACGATCGAGATAGGGCCGGCCCGACCGGAAGTAGCGCGGGTTCCGCTCCATCACCACGCGTTCGTTGGCCACGAACTCCTTCAGCACGAAGGGGCCGGTGCCGTACACCGTGGTGTCGAGCTTGCCGAAGTCGGCGACGCCGCGCTCGGACACGATGCGCGCCATGGAGCTGGCCAGCGCCTTGGGCAGGTCGGCATAGGGCGAGGCGAGGTCGATGCGCACGGTGCGGCGATCCACCGCACGCACGGAGGCGATGGGGCCCAGCTCCGCCTTGTAAGGCGCGGCCGTCTTCGGGTCGAGGATCTTCTCGATGGTGGCGACCACGTCCCCGGCGCCGAGGGCGGAGCCGTCGTGGAAGCGCACGCCGTCTCGGAGCACGAAGGTCCACGTGGCGCTGTTGGCCCCTGCCGTGTACGACTCCGCGAGATCGCCTTCGACCCCGCCGGTGGCGGTGAGGCGGGTCAGGTTGTTGTACAGATTCACCGTGCTTCGCCACTCGTTGCCGAAGATGCCCATGATGGGATTGAGAGTGCGCAGGTCCTTGTAGAGCGCCACGGTAAGCTGCCCGCCCAGCTTGGCCTGGCCGTGCGCCGTGCCGCGGAGGACGTTGGGAAGGAGGAGGGCGCCGGCGCCGGAGGTGACGAGGTCGCGGGTGAAGCGGCGTCGGGTCACGCCTACCGATCGATCGGTCTCTCCGCTCATGGCTCGCCTCCTCCACTCACGCCACACACGTCGAGCATGCACAGCATGTAGACCTTGATCATGTCGAGGTAGTCCGCGACGTCGACCTTCTCGTCGGGCATGGTGTTGTACTTCCCCCCGGGGCCGCACACGATGCCCTGCATGTGCGCGCGATGCAACAGGTGGGCCGCGTCCGTGCCGTAGAAGCAGTAGGGGCGCACGGCGCCCAGCGGCTGCGGTGTCCCGCGCACCTCCTGGTAAGCCCGGCTGATCACGCCCACGATCGAGGCGTCCCGCGGCACCTCGAAGGGCAGCATCTTCGGGCGCGGCCCGGCTTGCCCGCCGGGGTCGCGCAGCACCTTCGACTTCAGGCCGGGCATGGCACGCTCCAGCTCGTCGAGTACACTCCGGATGTCGCGCAGCACGCTCTCCTCGGACTGGCTCGGGGCATAGCGTGCGGTACCGGCCAGGCGGAGATAGTCGGCGATCTGGGGCGGGCGCCAGTCGTGAAACTCCGGGGTGAGCGAGCCGCGGACCACGCCCACGTTGCAGCGATTGACGGAGAGGTGATCGGGATTGGCGGCGCCGCTGAAGGTCAGCCCATTGAGCTGGGGGATGAGGCGGCAGGCGGCCATGA
>DATGCY010000114.1:0-5953 GCA_035311385.1 Candidatus Methylomirabilota bacterium | reverse complement strand
CGGGCGCCCGTCGGGCCAGCCGCCGCCTGGAGAACTTTCACATGGCCGCACTGACCAACGTGGTCCTCCTCGATCCCGGCGAGCCCGCGGACTCCGAGCGGGTGATCCGCACGGTGGGGCCGAACGTGATGGCGAGCGTGTACTACTTCTACGATGCCGTGCACGAACGGGGCATCGAGCCGCCACCCTTCTTGCGGCGCATCTGGCCGCGCTATTGCTCCCTCGTCGAGGAGGTGCCGCCCGAGCACCGGCACTTCCGTACCCACGAAGGTCACTATACGTATCTACATCCGGGCGAGGCTAAGCTGATCGATGCGGAGCTGATCCGCGCCACCTGCCTGGTCGGGGAAGCCGATGAGTTGATCGAGCGCATCCGCGAGCTCGAGCGGGGTGGGCTGCGCGAGCTCATGTTCGCCACCGGAGTGGACGAGAAGTGGCGATTCAGCGAGGAATTCGCTCGGCGGGTGGTGGCCCGCTACTAGGCGGCGGGATGCCTTCGACTTATCGACTGATCCTCCTCGGCGTGCTTCTCCTTTGCGCAGGGTGCGGCAGCATCACCACGCCATGTCCAGGCCAAGGCGCCGCCGCGGCCACGGGCCGCGGCGGAGGCATTTCGGAGGCCGAGGCCAGGGTGACGTGGCAGAGCGGGGGGTGTCGGGCCCAGTGACCCTGAAACACAGCGCCCCCGGCGTGCTTTCACACGCCGAGGGCTGGCCTTCACCCCAACCGACCAAGGAAGAGATCAGGGCCTAGCGGAAGCGTACCACCGGGGGCCGAGTCGTGCGAAGACTTGGCCCCGGCGTTCTCGGCCTCAGTTCTTGCTCTGCTTCACGAAGGCCTGCACCCGCTTCCAAGCGTCGGCCGAGGCATCCGCAAACTCTGCCTGTTTCCGATCGAAGAAGCTGTGCGGTGCCCCCGGGTAGACGGTGGACTCGTGCTTGATCCCGCCTTTGCGCAGCGCGGCGTCGAACTCGTCCACCGCAGACTGCGGAATGCCTTCGTCGGCGCCGCCGAAGATCGACAACACCGGGCACTTGTACCGGGCAACCGCGTCGATCGGCCGCGGACGGTCCGGCCATCGCTTCAGGCCGAGAGGCCAGCCGTAGAAGCCGATCACGCCGTTGTAGCCGAGCCCACTCGCCGCTTGGAGGTAGGACAGGGCGCCGCCGAAGCAGAAGCCCATGGAGTAGAGCGACTTCACCTGGCCGCCGTCCTTGCCGCGGAGATACGCCACGGCCGCTGCGATGTCGGCCTGAAGCTGATCGGGCTTCGTCTGCGGCACCTGGGACATGAAGTCGAAGCTCTCCCCACGGTCCTCGGAGGGCGCGGTTCGTGCGAAGAAGTCGATGGCCACCGCGTCTACGCCGATCTCGGAGAAACGATCGGCCAACTCCTTGTAGTAGGGATGCAGGCCCCGCACGTCCGGGATGACGACCATGCCCGCGCCCGTGGGGTTCTTGGCTCGGGCGGCGTGCGCCATGAAGCGAGTGCCGTCCGCGGAGGTGAGGTGCAGATCGTACGTGCTCGCGGAGCCGCCGGCGATCGGGAGAATCGGGGGACGAGAGTCATTGTCAACGCACATGGGGCCTCCCGGCAGTGTGAGGTATTGAAGCAGGTGTCGTCAGCCTACGAAGGGCCCGCGCCACCGTCAAGTCGCCGTAGTCCAGAGTGCCTCTACCGTCACCATGGTCCGGGTGCCTCGCCTAGCGCCGGAACGCCTTGATGACGGCGCGCGCGTTGTCGATGCCAATGGGCGGGACGAGGATGGGCAGATCCACCCCCGCCGCGCGAAAGGTCGCGAGCTGCTCCTGGCAGCGCGTGAGCGGCCCCATCAGGCACATCGCGTCCAGGATCCGATCGCTCAAGGAGGGGCCGCCCACGTTCTTCTCCATCTGGTCAGCTTCCATCGTGAAGCCGCTGGCCCGGAAGAGCCGCTGGAAGAAGGGGAAGGTGGTGTAGAGGCCCAGGTTGGCGCGCGCCGCCTCCCGCATGGCGCCGAGGTCGTCGCCGATGAAGGTGGGGAGGCCGAGAGTCACGTCGACCCTGCCGAGATCCCTCGCCTTCGCGCGGCCCCGCTCGATCCACGACCGGCTCTGCTTCACGCGCTCGGCGGACCAGAGAAACGGCATGAGACCGTCCCCCAGCTCGCACGCCAGCTCGACGGTGCGCGAAGTGACGGCCGCCACGTAGATGGGCACGCGCTCTGCCGAGGGGCGCTGGGGCAGGTGAGTTGGGGGACCTTCGCCCTTCAGCCAGCCGCGCACCGCGGTCACGTAACGTCGGAGCGTGATCGACGTGTCGCCCATGTCGATGCCGAGCGCGGCGTTAACGGGTGGATGGCTGACGCCGAGGCCGAGCACGAAGCGGCCGTTGGTGGCGTCCGCGATGAGGGCGGCGCCCTGGGCGCACGCGTAAGGGTGGCGGAGGTAGATATTGGCGATCCACGTGCCGACCTGAAGGCGCCGGGTGGCCGCGCCCATGAGCTGGGCGGTGGCCATGACGTCGTTGTTCACCTCGGCGGCGAAGATCGCGTCGAAGCCTGCCTCCTCCGCCTCGCGCGCGACGGCCTGGATCTCGGTGGCGCGCCAGCCGGTACCGGGGATGACTGCAAGTCCGAGCCGATCGGCCATGGGGGCCTCCTTTTCATCAGAGGCGGGCGGGGCGCTTGCGCGGGGTCATCCCGCGCTGCGACCGCCAGCACGCAGGGACGATTGTCGGGCGCCTATCACGGGACGACTCCGGGATCCGCGACCGCGTGACGGCGACCGCGGAGGCGAGCCATCCTCCGCCGGCAGCCGGGGCGAGTCAAGGGGGTGCCGCGCGCATCAGCCTTTCACGAGCAGGACGAGGGCGGAGAAGGATAGGAGTGCGAAGACCACGCGGCGAAACCGTACGGGATCGAGCTTGCCGAAGAGGGCGATCCCCGCCACCACGCCGGCGAGGGCGGGCAGGGCGAAGACGGCGGTCGCCTCCCAGACGTCGGGCGTCATCAAGCCGGCCCACCAGTAGCCGAGCAGGATGACAGACTGGTTCACCACGAAGAAGCCGGTGACGTTCGCCTTGAAGCTGCGGGGACTCCAGTTTTGCGCGGTCGCGTACACGATGAGAGGCGGGCCCGGTGTCCCCAAGGCTGCGCCGATGACGCCCGAGAGAAAGCCCGCGGTCAATCCCCAGCCGCGCCCAACCGCCCCTGTGGGAAGCGCTCGCCGGAACTCCAGTATGCAGACGAGGAGCAGGAATGCCCCGATCAGCCGGTTCAGTGCGGTGACGGGCAGGGTAGCCAGGACCCAGACGCCGAGCGGCGTCCCCACCGCAGAGCCCACCAGCAGGTCAACGAGGGCCCGGGGCACGATCTCGCGCACAAGAGGGACGACCATGACGACGGAGAACACGAGCGCGTAGATGGTGAGGAGGACCACCGCCGTCACCGGCGACATGACCCACGGCAAGAAGGCCATGGCGACGAGGGCGATGCCGAAACCGGCAAGCCCCATCACGAGGCTGGCCGCGAAGACGACGAGGGCCCCGATGGCCCAGGCGACGGTCACCGAAGCATTCTCGTCGACGCTTTCCGAGCGGTCAATCGCTGTGCGTACGGAGAGGGGAGCCAGAGCCCGCTCGGCCTTCCGCGTCTGTTATAGTGCATCGCCTATGCTGGAGCAGCACCTCCCGCGTTGGCTGAGGTGGGCGGAGGATCCCGAGCAGGCTCGCCGCGCGCCCTTTCTCGCCCGGGCGCCGCTCTTCGCCGGGCTCCCGCGCCGCCTCTTAGGACGACTCGCCCCTCGCTTTTTCGAGAAGACCTATCACGCGGGCGAGATCGTCTTCCACGAGGGCGATCCTGGACGGGCCCTCTTCGTCGTCCTGGAGGGGGCGGTGGAGATCATCCAGATATCGGCCCAGGGTGAGTACCTGCTGCGCACACTCGGTCCGGGTGATGCCTTCGGCGAGCTCGCGCTGGTCGACGACTTCCCACGCTCGGCGACCGCCCGTGTCGGCACCTCCGGGCGGCTACTCATCCTCTACAAGAGCGACTTCGATGCCCTCATGGAAGGCAATGCGAGGATCGCCGTGCTGGTGATGCGCAATCTCTCGCGCATGCTTGCCGTGTACGCGCGGCGCACGCCCGTCCTCGCCGAGTCGGCCGACCGCTCTTCCCGGGCGGAGGCGCCATGAGAGTCGGTTGGATCGTCACGAGCGGCCTCCTGATCCTCGTCTGGCTGGCGCGCGGCCTGCTGCTGCCTATTCTCCTCGCGGCCATGCTCGCCTACCTGCTGGGTCCGGCGATCACCTGGGCGGACACCTTGGCCATCCGGCGGACGGTGGCGGTGGCCATGCTCTACGTGGTGATCATCAGCGTGCTCGTCGTCGCCGGCTATCTCCTGGGGCCGGGGCTGTTCGCCGAGGCCTCGACCCTCATCGATGGCCTCCCCACCCTGACGCGGAAGGCCGACACGGGACTCGATGCCGCGCTCCACGAGCTGGGGGAATCGGCTCCCGCGCTACGGCGGCTTTTGCCGGAGGGCGGCCGCTGGATGCAGCGGTTCATCCTCGATCGCGCACCCAGCGAGCCCGCCGAGCTCTTCCAACATGCGGGACACCTCTTCCTCATCGCGATCCTCGTGCCCTTCTTTGCGTTCTTCTTCCTGCGGGACATGCATCGGATCATCGCGCTCGCTCTGAATCGGCTGCCGCCCCAGCACGTGGAGACCTCCGTCGCGGTCTGGCGTGAGCTCAACGGCGCGATCGGGCGCTACATTCGCGGGGTAGCCCTGGATGGCCTCGCCGTGGCGATTCTCGCCGCCCTGGGACTGTGGGCAGTGGGCATCCCGTATCCGCTCCTCCTCGGTGCCTTCGCGGGGCTTGCCAACGTGGTGCCCTTCGTCGGTCCCTTGCTCTCGGCGGGCGCGGCGGCCCTGGTGGTGGTGCTCACTCCAGGGCAGGGGCTGGGGGGCATCCTGCGCGTGGTGTTGCTTTTCCTGGTTATCAAGGTAGTGGACGACACGGTGATCCAGCCCTTTGCCATCGGGCGCAGCGTGCACCTCCACCCTGCGCTGCTCCTCGGCTCGGTGGTGGTGGGCAATCACGCCCTCGGCATCCTCGGGATGATCGTCGCCGTGCCCGTGGCCACGGTGCTGCAAGAGACGACGCGGCTCCTGCTCGAGCATCGGCGCGTGCTGGCCCGGCGCGAGCCGCGGCACCAGCCGGGTCACGTGATCGTCTGAGCCGTCCCGGCCGCGCCACCACAGTTACGGCTCGCGGTCGGGCGCGATCTCGTCGGCGTAGCACACCGGAGAGGCAAGCCGGCTCGGCTCTCCCGCCGCAGCTTCACCGAGGAAGGCGAGCCCATCGGGATCGCGCCGATAGACCCCGCGCTCCGTCACCACCCAGTCCATCGGCACGTCCCAGCTCTGGGGATGGATGGTGGCGATGCGCGCCAGCTCGTAGCTGACGCCGATGGCGATGGGCCTCGGCTTCATGCTCGCCAGCGTGCGGTCGAAGAATCCGGCGCCGTAGCCCAGACGGTAGCCCGCGCCGTCCCAGCCGTTCATCGGGAGCAAGAGCACGGTGGGGACGACGGGATCCGAGCTCGCCGGATAGGGGATGCGGAGAGGACCATCGGCCAGCGCCACGCCGGGATGCCACTCGCGAAAAACAAGGGGCTGACGGGGGGCGACCACCACCGGCAGCGCGGTCACGGCGCCGCGATCGCGGAGAGTCTGCATGAGAGGCCGGGCATCGTATTCATTGCGGATGGGCCAGCAGAAGCCGAGTCTTGTTGCAGCGAGGCCGGGGAACGAGCGCTCGAGATGTCCATCCACCCGCCGACGCAGGCTTTCGACAGTGGGCGGATCGAGCGCCTCACGCGCAGCAATCAGGCGCTCACGCTCGATCTTTCGCCAGGCGGCAAGCTCGTCAGGGGTCATGGTCATTTCGTCCAGCAAAGCCCGGCCTT
>DATGCY010000113.1:0-6886 GCA_035311385.1 Candidatus Methylomirabilota bacterium | reverse complement strand
CGTCCACAAGAAGAGCGGCCGACACCTCGGCTACGGCGCCTTGGCCAAGGCCGCCGCGGCCCAGCCCGTGCCCTCGCGTGATTCCGTGAAGCTCAAGGACCCCTCGCAGTTCCGCTACATCGGCAAGGGCCAGCTCAAGCTTGTGGACGGTCGCGACATCGTCACGGGCAAGGCGAAGTACGGCATGGACACCCGCCTCGACGGCCAGCTCTACGCGGTGGTCGCGCACCCGCCGGTGTTCGGCGGCAAGCTCAAGAGCGTGGACTCGGCGGACGCGCTCAAGGTGCCCGGAGTGGTGAAGGTGGTGGAGATCGAGCCCACCGAGGGCCCACCCGAGTTCAATCCGCTGGGCGGCGTCGCGGTTATCGCCACCAACACCTGGGCGGCTATCCAGGGACGCAAGGCGCTCAAGCTCGCGTGGGACGACGGCCCCAACGCCAGCTACGACTCGGTCGCCTACCGGGGCACGCTCGAGGAGGCCGCGCGCAAGCCCGGCAAGGTCGTGCGCAACGATGGCGACTTCGACGCGGCGGCGGCCAGCGCAGCCAAGCGCATCTCCGCCGAGTACTACATTCCGCATCTGGCGCATGCGCCCATGGAGCCGCCGGCGGCCACCGTGCGCATCGTCAACGGCAAGTGCGAGGTGTGGGGGTGCGTGCAGTCGCCGCAGGCCACGCGCGATCGCGTGGCGAAGCGGCTCGGCATGTCCCCGGACGACGTCACCGTGAACGTCACCCTCCTGGGCGGCGGTTTCGGGCGCAAGTCCAAGCCCGACTTCGCGGTGGAGGCGGCGCTCTGCTCCAAGGCCATGGACGGCAAGCCGGTGAAGGTGGCGTGGACCCGCGAGGACGATTTGCAGCACACGTATTTCCACACCGTCTCCGTGGAGCATCTGGAGGCGGGCGTCGACGCGCAGGGCAAGCCGGTGGCGTGGCTGCATCGCAGCGTCGCCCCGACCATCTTCTCGACGTTCATGCCGGATCCGAAGCAGGAGCACGCCCTCGAGCTCGGCATGGGCGTGATCAACGTGCCCTTCGCCATTGCCAACGTGCGCATCGAGAACCCGGAGGCGGTGGCGCACACGCGCATCGGCTGGTTCCGCTCCGTGTCGAACATCCCGCACGCCTTCGCCGTGCAGTCCTTCGTGGCTGAGCTGGCCGCGGCGGCGGGGCGCGACCAGAAGGACTTCCTCCTCGAGGTGATCGGGCCGCCGCGGGTGGTCAGCCCGGAGGCCCTCAAGGACAGCTGGAATCACGGCGAATCCCCCGAGCGGTATCCCGTGGACACCGGCCGCCTCCGCCGCGTGGTGGAGACGGCGGCCAAGGAGGCCGGCTGGGGGCGCAAGCTGCCCAAGGGCCGCGGTCTCGGCATCGCCGCGCACTACAGCTTCGTGAGCTACGTCGCCTCGGTGGTGGAGGTGGCGGTGGACAAGGACGGCGTGGTGAGCATCCCACGCGTGGACATCGCGGTGGACTGCGGCGCCACCGTGAATCCCGATCGCGTGCGGGCGCAGATGCAGGGCGCCTGCGTCATGGGGGTGAGCGTGGCCACCCTCGGTGAGATGAGCTTCAAGGACGGCCGCGCCGTGCAGGACAATTTCAACACCTACGAGATCACGCGCATGGCCGCCGCCCCCAAGGAGATCCGCGTGCACATCATTCCGGGGGACTACGGCAAGCCGATGGGCGGCGTGGGCGAGCCCGGCGTGCCGCCGGTGCCTCCCGCTCTCTGCAACGCGATCTTCGCGGCCACGGGCAAGCGCATCCGCAACCTGCCCATCCGCGATCAGCTCAAGGCCTGAGCCTCGCACAGCGGGCGGCGTGGGCTCGCGCTCACGCCGCCCGCTTCTCCCTCTTCCCTACTGGCGGAGAAGATCGCCTTTCGAGCTAGGACGCTCGCGTCGAGCGAGGAGGCGAGGGCTGAGATGGTGAGGGGGCCTGGGGCCCTACACAGTGACCCGAATGCCCTTCCGGTAGAGCGCCCACATCGCCGCGAGCCACAGCAGCACATTGCCGACCGCCCACGCGAGCGAGGCCGCCGCCGGCTGCAGCCACGGCGTCAAGAAATGTTCGTACAGCACGGCCTGGAGCGCGCGCGATTGGCCGCCATCCGGCACGTGCACGCGCGCGAGCGCGATGGCGAGAAGCGTGGAGAGGAAGAACACGGCGAGGGCATTGACGCCCAGGATGACGAACGGAGGTGTCCACCACGTGAAGTCCTTGATCTCGATCAGCCAGAAGCAGGTGGCGAGCACCAGGAGCGCCGCGCCCGCCGTGAAGACCGCGTACGAGCTGGTCCACAACGCCTTGTTGATGGGGAAGTACCCCCCCCATGCGAGACCGATCACGACGCCGGCACCGCCGCTCCACGCGAGGCCCTTGACGGCCGCCGTCGGCGAGGGCGCCGCCAGCACAAACCGGCCCGTGAGGACGCCGAAGAGGGTGGTGGCGATAGCGGGCAGTGTGCTGAGGATTCCCTCGGGATCGTAGACGCGGCCAAGACGCCAGATGTGCGGACCCAACAGCGCCCGGTCGATCCAGGCCGCAAGGTTACCCTCCTTGCCGAGATCGCCCGCGCCGAAGCCCGGCACGGGGACGAGGGTCAACAGCGCCCAGTAGCCGACCAGCGTGGCGGCGGCCACGACCGCCTGCGCGCGCCACTCCGTGAACGCGAAGAGAAGCGCGGCCACCAGATAGCACACGGCGATGCGCTGGAGCACGCCGGGAATGCGGATGGTGGCGAAGTCGGGATTCGACACCGCGTGGAGAACGAGCCCGAGCGCGAAGATGATCGCCGAGCGGCGCAGGATGCGCGGGACGAGGCGCCCCGGCCGTGGGTCCGCTTCGAGGCGCCGGCCGAGGGCGAGGGGAATCGCCACGCCGACGATGAAGAGGAAGAACGGGAAGATCAGATCGGTCGGCGTCCACCCGTGCCAGTCGGCGTGGCGAAGCGGCCCGTAGATGGCGCCCCACGTTCCGGGATTGTTCACGAGCACCATCCCGGCCACGGTGAGGCCGCGGAACACGTCGATGGAGAGGATGCGCCGGTCTGCCACGCTCTCAGTGTAGCGCTGTCGGCCTTTTGACCCACCATTCGCCCTATGTCAGGATCACCACCCAGGAGGAATGCCATGCCGAAGAAAGAGATCGTTCGCGTCGAGAAGATGGCCGCCACCAATCCCAACCTGTCGCTGGCCACACGGTTCGGCAATCTCGTCTTCGTGGCGGGGCAGACCGGCCGGCACCCCGTCACCGGCGAGCTCGGCCGAGACATCCGGGAGCAGACGCGCAACGTCCTCGAGCGCATCAAGGTGATCCTGGCCGCCGCGGGTACCTCGCTGGACAACGTGCTCACCGTGACCACGCATCTGACCAAGCGCGAGGACCTGGCCCCGTACAACGAGGAGTATGGCCGCTACTTCCCCGACAACAAGCCGGCCCGGACGACCGTGGAGGTGATGCTGAACTCGCCCGAGCTCCTCGTGGAGATCACGGTCACCGCATGTGTCCCGGAGTGAGATGGGGAGGTCTCCTGCCGCCCTCGAGGGGCTCCATGGAGCTGCTCGCAGATCGCGATGCCGAGGACGCGCGCAAGATCCTCGCTCCCGTGCCCGAACGCATGATGGAGGCAGTCCCCCTGAAGGATCTTGGTAAAGAGCACGCAACGCGATGAGCAGATTGGCCATGGCGGCCCGCAAGTCCACGCAGGCAAGAACCGACCGGGCGTCTTCTCAGCAGCCAAAGCACCCGGGCCCCTCGCTGGGTGTTTCTCCGTCTGAGCGGTTCATGCGCTTGCAGACGACCATCGGCAACCAGGCGGTGCAGAGGCTTGTTCAGGAGAGACGGTTCAGGAAGGCGTCAGGAGTGAAAACACCAGCGAGACTCACGGCCGCTCGCCGCGTCCTGATCCAACGGGAGCCCCTGGGAAGACGAGGCGGACCCATGAAATCCCATACGGTCGAGCCCGGCGAGTCACTCTCAAAGATCGCCGGCTATCCAGACGAAGGCTGGGAGGAGCGTCTGGACCATTTGATTGCGGCCAACCCAGATTATCCGAGTATCAAGAACCGCACGCCCGACGACCCGAAATACGGATGGCTTGAAGTCGGCGATGTCATTAACGTCCCAATTGAACTAGCACCGGTGATTGATCCCGGCGAGATCGCGTGTCCCGACTGCCGGGATGACTGGGAATCGATTGTCAAGGCCGATCAAGTCAGAGCGTTAGATATGCTTGATGCAACTATTGCGAAACTGGCGACGTATGATGGCGTCAATCCAGCCCCAGTGAAGGACGCCCTGACACGACGATTCAAGGCATCGAGTAGCGCCTTTGCCACATGGATTAATCTAAACCTGAGATTTCTTCGACTATTTGCGCCCCAGAGCGAATACCTCTGTCGAAGGGTCTATTACCAGTGTGGGGGCTATTGCCTTACGCCGGGAACCTATGGGTGGGTGCCATTTTGTTTGCCCTTTACGTCCATAAGGATATGCGACCCTGAGTATTTTGGCCTGGGTGATAGAGAGAGAGCTATGGCTCTCGTACATGAGTGGGTCCACAAGTACGGATGCAATTTTGATTTTGGTTACTGCAACGGATCGGATTGTCCCGGCGGCACGACGAGATCGCTATTCAACGCGGACCCTTGGGCCCGACTCGTCTACGATATCGGCTGATCAGCGAGATGTGCGAACAGAGTCTGCATCGACGCTGAAGCCCTATCCAGGCCGACCAGCATCGATGTTCCTCAACCGTTTGGCCAGCCGCTTCTCCCAGGTCCACTTCGTGGGATGATTGCAGGAGACTTTCGAGGCAAGGGGAGAGCAATGCGCATCTCTGCCGCCAGAGCTACCGAAGATTCTTCACGGTCCAAGCTCTCGAAGCCAGCCGTCAACAGGCTCTCCCTCAACTCCACAGCAGGGGCTAGGCACAGCCGGGATTATTGTCGCGCGGTGGTCCTGGATGAGAAACCGGAGATCGTGGAGGAGGTGTGGGCCCGTGTACGGACGACAGGGCCACGTCTTTTAGACGGACAAGAGCCATCTTATCAGGTTTGGTTTGATCACCTTCTGCCTCCGGGTGCCGATACAAGCGCGTGCCTTCAGAAACACGCTGCCGCAAAGGAGGGTCCAATGGCGCAAGTGGCCTTTGGTGAGGCGGTCACCCCCGACGATCGGGCGTACTATGGCTCTCGATTTCACGACGTGCGCGAAGCGTTGTTCGCCAATCCCTACCAGCGCGTCTGGGGCGCGCCGGGCGAGCCCCCGCTGCCCGTGTACGCCGTTACGTTGTCGAGCGTGCTCGAAGGCGCGCTGCGCTTAGGCGTCGGCTCGTTCTTTCGACAGGCGACCGAGCGCGCCGTCGACTCGGCGGCCGATCTGCGCTGGGGCGCCGATCGACGCGGGTTCCGGCGTCTCCTGCATCCGAACGGCATCTGTCTGACCGGCCTGTGGGAGGTCACCGAGGACACGCCCTACTCGGGATATTTCGCGGGCGGGAGCCGTGCCTGCTCGTGGGCCGGTATTCGACGTGCTGCACGGAGACCCGGCGTGGCCACATCCGCTCGCTGTCGCTCGTCGGCAAGCTCTTTCCCACTGTCGATCCCGATCACGTCGAGCCGCTGCGCACGGCGAGCTTCATCACGCAGCAGGACATCGGCGGCGACTCGACCGACTACATCAATGACGCCGAATTCCGAAACGCGCCCGACACCACGGTGTTTCGGCGGGGGGCCGGATTCGGCACGTTGCTCGTGACGGGCCTGGTCTTCGGCCGCGTCGACAAGGAACCGACGATCCGCCAGCTCTATCAAATCGCGGAGCTGAACAAGCGGCCGGGCACCCCCACTCGAGCGCCCGCGTTCATGCGGCTGCTCGTCTCTGTCGATCAGCCCCGCATCGAGGGCGACGCGCTTGACTTCCGGGATGAGATCATGGCGCAGATCTTCGACAAGGGCGATCCGACGCCGAAACGGACGCTGACCTTTCATGTCGAGGTTACCGACGACGGCACGACGGGAGGCACGAAGCTCCGCGAGCGGCGCACCTTCAGCAACTGGCGGCGGATCGGACGCTTGATGTTCGACGACGCCGTGGCCTCCTACAACGGCGACTGTGTCATCCACTTCAACCATCCGACGTGGCGGGACGACAGGAACGACCCGTTGACGGCCACCCGCGTGAACGGACGCAAAGTTCGATGACGCGGCGGCGGGGCAGTGGAACGCCGTGTTCGGTCCGGCCGCCGGCAACGTTTCTTCAGAGAGGGCGGATGGCGCTCTACGAGATCAACACGCAGCTGCGCGGTGCCGTCGCTCCTAAGGCGGCCGGGTCCGGGTCTGGCAGACTACGTCACCGCGATAGGACGGGCGGACCGGGCGCCCGCCGCCGGAGGGTGCTACAGTTGCCTCCGCTCCCCCGCGCGAGGAGGAGGTCGGCCGCGCCCTCGAAGGCGTAGGCGGCGTGATAGATGGTGGGCTCGCCCCAGTGCTTGCCCACCAGGATCACGCTCACCGGCAACTCGCCGGTCATGCCGCAGCGGATGGCCATCGCGGGGGTGATGGGTGATGTCGAACGGCGCGGTGTTGGCGTCATCTCGAGCAGACTGGTGACGGAAAGAGAATGTGACGATCCCCTTCACCCGAGTCAGGAGGAGATCCCATGAATCGACGCACGCTCGTGGCCGCGATCGCGCTCCTGTTCACCGCGGTGCTCCTCGGCGGTTGGCCGGTGGGGTTGCCCGCTCAGTCGAAGGTCGCCAAGATCGGGCTCTCGCTGCCCCTCACCGGTGCCGACGCCGACGGCGCCGACGCCATGATGAAGGGCGTCCAGATGGCCGTCGCCGAGATCAACGCCAAGGGCGGCGCCGCCGGCCACAAGCTCGA
>DATGCY010000112.1:0-10967 GCA_035311385.1 Candidatus Methylomirabilota bacterium | reverse complement strand
GAGGTGACCCTGGAGCGCCGCGCCGCCCTCCGCCTGGCCACCACGCACGGCATCCGGCTCGCCGCGCAGATCATCGAGAGCGTCTACAGCCTCTCCGGCGCCACCGCGGCTTACGACGGCAACCTGATCCAGCGCCACTTCCAGGACATCCACGTCATTACCCAGCACCTCCAAGGGCGCCCAGCCCACTACGAGTTGGTCGGCCGCCACTGGCTCGGCCTCCCCGTAGACCAATCCCGCCTCTAAGGCACGGCACGAGAGGAGGCCGCGGCTCGCGCGACGCCGAGTGGGGAAGTCTCGCGCAGCACCGAGAGACCCGCGCCATCGCTGAAACACCAGGGGAAAACGTGCCTGGCCTGGACGGCGCCCAAAAGAAGTGTAGACGGACGGGTGGCGCCGGGGGGAGGGGAGTGCGGCCGGCGGAGTGGGACCCCCTCGTCCTGCGCGCAGCCCGCAGGGCTGCGATTCAGGCGAGCGGGTGACGAAGCTGGCCGCACCCCCTCCCTCCGGCGACAGGACCCGTCCGCCGCGCGCCCGCGATCAGCAGTTCCGCGAGGCCTACGAGGGGTAGCTCTGCGAGTACACTGACGGCCAGCGCGGCGAGCACGAGGTCAGCAGCTCCGCGAGCAAACGGCTAGGAAAACGCCGGCATCACCTCGCGCGCAAAGAGGTGCATCGACTTCAGCACCCGCTCATGCGCCAGATCACCGAACCAGAAGCTGCAGTTGAAGTGGCTGATCCCCACCAGCTCTTGCACACGCCGGAGCTGCCGGATGCACGTGTCCGGCCTGCCGATAATCAGGAAGCGATCCAGGAGATCGTCGATGTCCGGCTCCTTGGGCGCGGGCACCGCGATGGCGCGCCCGTTCTCCACGCGCTCGTAGTGGTGGCGCAGGCTCAGGGTCACGCGCATGTTCCAGCGCGCCTCCTCGGCCGCCGCGCGCGCGTCTTCCTCGCTGTCCGTCACGTACACCGCGCGCTGCACGCCCACCTCCGGCGTCCGCGGCAGACGCAGCTCGGCCACGTAACGATCGAAGAGCTTCCGGAACTCCGCCATCCGCTCGATGGGCACGCCGAACCCGCCCGTGAGCACGTTGAAGCCGCGCCGCACCGCGGCCTCGACCGACTCCGGACTCTGCGCGGTGACCCAGATCGGCGGGTGCGGCTGCTGCAGTGGTTGGGGAAAAACCGACGTCTCCGGGATCTTGAAGAGCTTGCCGTCGTAGCTGAACGACCCGCCGCCCAACGCCTTGAGGATGATATCGACCGACTCTTCCCAGCGCGCCCGCGCCGTGTCGAGCTCCAGCCCGAGCCGCTCGAACTCGTAATACTGGTAGCCGCGTCCGAGCCCGATGTCCACGCGCCCGTTCGCGAGAATGTCGAGAGTGGCGATCTCCTCGGCGACCACCAGGGGATGGTGGAGAGGGACCACGATCACCGCCGTGCCCACCCGGAGCCGCGTGGTACGGGCCGCGATGTACGTGGCAAGCTGAGCAGGCCGGGAGACGTAACCGTAGGTCGAGAAGTGATGCTCGGCCAGCCAGATGTTGCGGAAGTTCAGGGTCTCCGCGGCCTGGGCCATGTCCACCGCCCGCGCGTACATCTCGGGGGAGGGGCGGGCCGACGGCGATTGCATCAGCAGGAATGTGCCGAACTTGATGGTCATGTCGCCGTCACCTCGTCGATCGGAACGCGGGATGGGGAAGCCCGGGCGTCTTCACGCGAAGCGCGTACACGGAGGTCCGCGCGGTGAGAAAGAGCGTCCGGAGATCCGGCCCGCCGAAAGCCAGATTGGCGGGCACCTCGGGGGTCTGGATGATGCCGAGCCGCTTGCCCTCCGGGGAGAACACCCACGTGCCACCGGGACCAGTGCAGAAGACGCGCCCCTCGGTGTCTACCTTCATGCCGTCGGGCACGCCGTCCGTCTCGTCCGAGGACATGTCGGCAAAGATCCGCCGCCGGACCATGCGCCCCGCCGCGTCCAGCTCGAGGACGTGGATGTACTGGGCCCAGCGAGTGTTGGCCACGTAGAGGAGCCGCTCGTCGGCGGAGAAGGCGAGGCCGTTCGGATACTCGAAGTCCGCCACCAGGCGGGTCGATCCGTCGGGCCCCACGCGGTACACGCCGGCGTAGGGCAGTTCGCGCTCGGCGAGGGGCACGCGCAAGCCGGGATCGGTGAAGTAGATGCTCCCGTCGGACTTGCAGACCACATCGTTGGGGCGATTGAGCCGCTTGCCCTCGTAGCGATCCATGAGCACGTCGACGCGTCCGTCGGGGCCCATGCGCGTTACCCGCCGATTGTCGCCCTCGCAGAGAACGAGGCGCCGCTCGAGGTCGAAGGTGGTGCCGTTGCCGCCGCCCGTCTTATCACGCACCATCTCGGGGGCGCGCCCCGGCACGATTCGGTAGAGCACGCTCGACCGCACGTCGACGAAGTAGTAGAAGCCGTCCGGGTGCCAGAGCGGGCCCTCGGTGAAGACAAAGCCGGTGGCCAGGCGCTCCGCCTCCCGGGTCTCGAAGATCGCCGCCAGCTCGTCGTTCATGCTCTTCCTCTCCTCGCGGAGAAGCCGCGCCCTTCACGGCCGCTTCAGCCGGACCTCTTCGAGGGGCGCCGACCACGGATAGGGGTTGATGAGCATCAGGGCCGGCTCAGCCACGCGCGGTCCGATGCCGCTCGGCCAGATGTACTCGAAGATGGGCCCGTAGCGCACACGCTCGTACACGAGGCGCTGGATCTGATGCAGCATCGCCTCGCGCTTTTTCCGGTCCGTCTCCGTGGCCTGCTGCTTGAAAAGGGCGTCGATGTCGGGATAGCCCCCGTAGGCATAGGCTCCGTCGCTCGGGATGACTTCGGAAAAACGGGAGGCCGCGTTGCCGTAGAGCGAGCTGGTGCATACGCACACGCCCTTGGCCTTCTTGGAGGCGATCAGGGTGAAGTAGGCGCCGCGCTCCATGGAGCGCATCCTGAGGCGGATGCCCACGGCCTGGAAGTAGCCGACGATGGCCTCGCCGAGCGAGAAGTAGGGAGGGAGCTGATGCAGCTCGCCCGCCTCGAAGCCGTTGGGATAGCCCGCTTCGGCGAGGAGCTGCTTGGCCTTGGCCGGGTCGTAGGGATAGGGCTCGAGAGGCAGGGCGAACTCGAAGGTGCGGGGCACGTGGTTGCCCGCCGGCTTGGAGGCGCCGAGCGTCTCCGCATCGCTCAGCGCCTGGCGGTCGATGGCGTAGTTGGCGGCCAGACGCACACGCCGGTCGTTCCACGGCGATTTGGGATCCCACTGGTCGAGAAAGTCGAGATACCAGATGGCGATGCCGCCCGAGAAGGCGAGGCGGAGATTGGGATCGCGCTTCACCTCGAGAGCCTGCGGTACTTCGAGGAGGTAGGCCACGTCGACCTCGCCGCGCTTCAGCATGGCCAGCCGCGTAGTGCTCTCAGGCACGCTCTTGAAAACGAGACGCTTCACTGACGGCATCTTCCGCCAGTAGCTCTCGTTGGCCTCCATGATCAGCTCCACCCCGGGGGTGTGACTGACGAACCGGTACGGCCCCAGCCCCACGGGCGCACGCCGGAAGCCGTCGTCGCCCACGCGCTCGACGTACTTCTTGGGCACGATCCATCCCGCCCCGGACACCATGGTGCCGTAGTACGTCATGAAGTCCGGCCATGGCTCGTGGAGGACGAAGCGCACACGCGTGGGCCCGACCACCACCACCTCGCGCACCTTCTCGTGCAGGATCTTCGAGCCCTTGGCGCGGTGGAAGCTCCACTTCACGTCTTCCGCGGTGAAGGGGTCGCCGTTGTGGAACTTGAGGCCTTCCCGGAGCTTGAACTCGTACACGCGCTGGTCGGCGCTCACCGTCCACGATTCGGCCAGGCTGGGCGCCATGAGGTTGCCGGGCATGGGCTTGACGAGCGCGTCGTGCAGAGCGTAGAGGACCCAGAAGGGCGTGAGCTGGCCCGATACCTCACCGGGGTCGAACCAGAGAGGCGATAGGGTCACGTAGAGCGCCCAGCGCATCTCGCCCTCCGGCTTCTGCTGCGCCTCCGCGGGGTTCGTCCAAGCCAGGAGCAGCATCGTGCACGCGAGGGCGAAGCCTCGCCCGACGCTCGGTCGGTGGCTCATGCCCGCTCCGGTGCGAGCGTCAGTCCACGCTGTCGATGGCCCATACCCACTCCCCTCGAGCGTCAGTTGCGGCGATGCCCGTATAGGAGTACCACATCTAGTAAGAGCCGGGATGGCGTCGGGAACGGGCGCGCGGCCCGCCACGGGCCAGGATGCGAGCGGGACGATGACCAGAATGGAGCTTGAGAAGTGGCTCCTCCGTCACAACTTCACGCAAGCCCCCGCGGGCAAGACGAGCCACAGGCAGTTCGTCCTCGGTAGCTGCAAGGTGACCGTCCCCGGCCACGGTCCCAAGGACCTGAGCAAGAAACATCTCGGCATGATCCTGCGCCTGCTCGAGTCCGTCGGCTTCGACCGCGCCACCGTCCGCCGCGAGTGGGGTGACGTCTGACGCGATCACCCTCCGGGGCATCCGTGCATCGCCGCGTGAGCAAGTTCGGGAGTCTGGGGATGATCGCGGTCCTGGCGGGGCTCGCACTCGCCGCGGGCGCGGAGGTCGTGGTCGTCGAGGACTGGACCCAGCCTCTGCTGGGGGCGCGCGGGATTCCCACGGGCTGGCGTCCATACGAGACCATCGGGGGCAGGCCCGCCTACGACTTCACCGTGGTCGAGAGCGACGGCCGGCGGGCCCTCCTGCTCAAGAGCCATGACGACCACTCGACCATTGCGCGGGAGCTCCACGTCGATCTCCGGGCCACGCCCATCCTGGAGTGGAGCTGGAAGGCCGTCCAGCTGCCCGCGGGAGGGGACATCCGTCGCAAAGAGACGTCCGATCTCACCGCGCACATCTACGTGATCTGGCCGCGCTTTCCCGCCATGGTGCGCTCACGTCTCATCGGCTACGTGTGGGACGCCGCGGCCCCCGTGCAGACGGTGGAGAAGAGCCGCAAGACGGGCAGCGTGCACTTCTTCGTGTTGCGATCGGGGCCGGGAGAGCTCGGTCGGTGGCTGACCGAGCGCCGCAACGTCCTCGAGGACTACCGTCGGGTCTTCGGGGAGGATCCCGAGGATCCGCGCGCGCTCGCCCTGTCCATCGACACGAACGACACGCACTCGGAGGCCGAGGCGCTCATCGGCCGCATCGCCTTCCTGTCGGCCGGAGCGCCCCGGTAGCGTCCCCTCGACGCGAGCACCTGCTCTAGGTGTTCGGCGGCGCCGCGCTGATGTCGCCGAGCGCGGAAAGCCGGTCGCGCTCGACCGCGAGATCGCCGATGGAGACGATGCCCATCACGGAGCCGCCGTGGTCGACCACCGGGAGGCGGCGCACCGCCTTTTCCCGCATCAGGCGCACGGCCTGTCCCACGCTCGCCTCCGGCTCGATGGTGGTGAGCTCCCGGCTGCAGATGGAGCCCACCGGAGTGCTCTCTGGATCCGCTCCCTCAGCCAGCGCGCGCACCACGATGTCGCGGTCGGTCAGGATGCCGAAGAGCCGCTCGTCCTCGAGGACGATGACGTCGCCGATGTCGTTGCCGCGCATGATCTGGGCCGCTTCGAGTACCGAGGCGGTGGGAGAGATGACGCAGGGATTCGGGCTCATGACGTCTCTGACGATGAGGTCCATCGCTCGTCCTCCTCTAGTCTGACGTGAGGGAATCGGGCGCTCAGGGTCACCGCTGGGTTGTTGCAATGGACGTGCCTCGGTACGCATCGGGTGCCCGCGCGCATCGGGTAGCTTTGACCTGACGCGCGGCGGCGTTGTTCCGACGGGGGGCGATCATCCGGGATGGGGTGCTATCCTACGAGCCATGAAGACACGACGCGAGACGGACAGCATGGGCGCCATCGATGTTCCCGCCGACCGCTACTGGGGCGCGCAGACCCAGCGCTCGCTGGAGCATTTCAAGATTGCCGGGGAGCGCTTTCCCCGAGAATTGATCCGAGCTTTCGGCCAGCTCAAGCGAGCGGCCGCCGAGGTCAACGCCGAGCTGGGCCTCCTCCCGAAGGACGTGGCAAACGCCATCGTCCAGGCGGCCGACGAGGTGACCACGGGGAAGCTCGACGATCACTTTCCGTTGGTGGTCTGGCAGACGGGAAGCGGTACCCAGAGCAACATGAACGCCAATGAGGTCATCGGTAACCGCGCCATCGAGCTTCTCGGTGGCCAGCTTGGCTCG
The DNA here is from genome assembly GCA_035311385.1 of Candidatus Methylomirabilota bacterium. Lineage (GTDB taxonomy): Bacteria > Methylomirabilota > Methylomirabilia > Rokubacteriales > CSP1-6 > AR37. The sequence continues at coordinate 4,732 of DATGCY010000112.1, read as the reverse complement.
AAGAAGCCGGTGCACCCGAACGACCACGTCAATCGCTCCCAGTCGTCCAACGACACCTTCCCCACGGCCATGCACTTGGCGGCGGTCAGCGAAATCGACGGTCGACTGCTCCCCGCGATCCACGCTCTGCGCGACGTGCTCGACGGGAAGGCGCGAGCCTTCTCCGACGTGGTGAAGATTGGGCGCACCCATCTCCAGGACGCCACGCCACTGACCCTCGGACAGGAGATCTCGGGCTGGGTCGCCATGCTGGATCACTGCCTCGCCTTGATCCGGACGACTCTACCCGGTCTCTACGAGCTCGCCATCGGAGGCACCGCCGTCGGCACCGGGCTCAACGCCCCCGCCGGTTTCGGCGAGAAGGTAGCGGCGCGCCTGGCCGTGCTGACGAGTCTTCCCTTCACGAGCGCGCCGAACAAGTTTCAGGCGCTCGCGTCCCACGAGGCACTCGTCTCGGCGAGCAGCACGCTCAAGACTCTCGCTACGTCGCTGACCAAGATCGCCAACGACGTACGCTGGCTGTCCTCTGGCCCCCGGGCGGGCCTGGGCGAGCTGCGCATTCCGGAGAACGAGCCCGGAAGCAGCATCATGCCCGGGAAGGTCAATCCAACCCAGTGTGAGGCCATGACGATGGTCTGCGCCCAGGTCATTGGCAACGACGTGGCCGTGACCATCGGAGGCGCCTCCGGGCATTTCGAGCTCAACGTCTTCAAGCCCCTGATCATCCACAACGTGCTCCGTTCCATCCTGCTCTTGTCCGACGCGTGCGACTCCTTCCGCGAGCACTGCGCGGTGGGCATCGAACCCGATCGCAAGCGCATCGCCCGCCACGTGCACGAGTCCCTGATGCTGGTGACGGCCCTCGCACCGCACATCGGCTACGACAAGGCCGCGGAGATTGCCAAGCACGCTCACCACAAGGGCATGACCCTCCGGGAAGCAGCCCTTGCCCTCGGCTACGTGTCACCAGAGGACTTCGACCGTATCGTGCGTCCCGAGGCTATGGTCGGACCTGACCCCGACACGGCGTCCTGAAACTGGGGGAGCGTCCTCAGGGTCGGACCAGCTCCACCAGCTTCGTCAGCACGCGCTCCGTCAGGGAAACCTTCGCTTGCGCGAGTTCCTCGCCCAGGCGCACGAGCTCGCCTCGCCCGAGGAGCTTGCGGGCCCGCGGAAACATCTCCGTCTCTTCCTCCTGGGCGTGATGCTCCACGAGGTCCTTGAGGACCTTGGCCTTGGCGGCGAACGTCTCGGAGGCGGGGTCGGCACTCTTGAGCTCGGGGAGCACGGTGTCGACCACGTGATGCTCCTCCTGCGCCTCGAAATAGAGCTTGCGGTCCTCCGCCTTCTCCGTGGCGTCGCGGAATGCGGGATAGAAGATCTGCTCCTCGATGGTGGTGTGAATCTTGAGCTCACGCTCGATCTCCGCGAGGAGCTCCTCCCGCTCGTGGTCGCCCGCTCGGAGCTCTCGGCGAGCTGGGCGAGGAGCCCGCGCACTTTGCGATGATCCTCCTTTAGGAGGGAGAGAGCGTCCTTCTCCGTCGGATGCTTCCTGGTCCTGGGCATGGGGACTCTCCTGTTCGTCGAAGATGGATGTTCGTCGAAGATGGCCGACGTGTACACGGACCAAGCAAAGCACATGCCCGCGTCGCCCGCCTCCGCCAAGTGATTCACCTCGGTAATTCATTCCGTGTCGTACGCGCCCACAAGTCGGGAGAGGCCTCGACGGCTTCGCATGGGGACGCGGCCCTGCCTGGCACCGACCTTGCGGTTGGTCGTGAACAAGGACATCAAGGGAGCGGTGAAGGAGTGGTCGAGGCGGGGGCGGCGAGGAATTCGAGCTGCGTCGGCGTTCGGCCTGATGGCCGCCACGCGGGAGGGAATCATGCGAGCAGCGAGTCTGGTTCTGGTATCCGGTGCCCTGGCCATGTCGCCCTCCTTCGCCGACGCTCAGGTCGCCGGCTCGACCAAGCTCGGCGTCGGCATGGTGGATGTCAAGCTGGTGGCGGTGGGATGGAGCGCGCGGAAGGACATCATCGGCAAGACGGTGTACAACGAGAACGATCAGCGGGTGGGCACGATCGAGGATCTCATCGTGGCCCCGGATAGCGCCATCTCCTTCGCCATCGTGGGCGCGGGCGGCTTTGCCGGCGTGGGTCGGCACGACGTGGCCATCCCGGTACGGCAGATCCACGTCCAGGACAGCGGCAAATTCGTGCTGCCCGGAGCGACCGAGGAGGCGATCAAGTCGCTGCCCCGGTTCGAGTACACGAAGAGCGAGAAGGAGTGAGACCGGCGGCGGTGAGGGCGCATCCGGGACTGACGGATCGGTCCTCAGCGGGGCTCGACCAGCCTTGCCGCCGCCGAGCCGGCCCGTCGTCCACCCGTGACTTGGTCCATCGTGCATTGCCGGGGCTTCTTGTCCGGTCGCCAGCGGAGGAAGCGCGTGCCATGCCGAAATCGTCCACCCGTGAAGTGATCGTAGCGGACTTCGGCCACCAGCCGCGGCTCGAGGGGTTCCCACTCCGTCGACCGCTTCGTGGTCCATCGGCTGGGACCGCCGGGGGCACGTCCCGTGAATCCGGGCGGCTTCACGAGAGGGCGGAGCCGGGTCAGAAGCTTCTGTCGCTCCGCTGCCGAAAACCCGGAGGTGAAGCCCACGTGGTGCAAAAGACCTTTGGCGTCGTAGAGCCCCAGGAGGAGTGAGCCCACCACCGGCGCGCTCGCCGCGTAGCGGAAGCCTCCGACCACGCAGTCGGCAGTTCGCTGGCGCTTGATCTTCTCCATGCCGGTGCGATCGCCCGACCGATACTCGAGATCGACGCGTTTGGCCATCACCCCATCAAAGGTGCCGCCGGTCATGGCGAGCCATTTCCGCGCGGTGGCGATGTCGGTGGTGGCGGGGGAGAGCCGAAGACCCTCGATGCCGACGAGCTCGTGAGCCGCAAAGGCTTCGAGCCGCCGTCGCCGCTCGCGGAGGGGGAGCTCCGCCAGAATCCGTCCCGCCCCGTCCATGAGCAAATCGAAGACGACGAGTTGGGCGGGATGCTCGCGCGCGAGCTTCTGCACACGGCTCGCCGCCGGGTGAATGCGCTGCAGCAAGTCGTCGAAAGAGAGGTGGCCATTCACCGGCACGACGATCTCACCGTCGAGCACGAATCGGCGGGCCGGCACCGAGCGGAGCGTATCAACCACCTCGGGAAAGTAGCGAGTCAGGGACTGCCCGGATTTTGACTGGAGCTCGAGCGACTTGCCCTCGCGGAAGGCCAGGCAGCGGAAGCCGTCCCACTTCGGCTCGTAGGCCCACTCCGGTCCCTGGGGCAGCTCTTCGACCAGCCGCGCCTCCATGGGCGGATAAGGCGGCCGCAGGACGCCCGCGCTCATCGCGGATGGTCTGCGGGCGCCACCGCGCGGGCGAAAGCGGGCGCGCCCAGCGCGTTCAGGACCTCGCCGCGTTGCACCCAGCCTCGGCGGGCCATGGCCACGCCGTACCGGAGATTGCCGTACTCCGCCACGGAGTGGGCATCGGTGGAGATCACGAAGCGGATGCCCCGCTGGCGGGCGGACCGGACCCAGGGCGGAGCCATGTCGAGACGATGAGGGTCACCATTGATCTCGATGGCCGCTCGGGAGGCCGCGATGACGTCGAGGATCGCCTCCACATCGCAATCGATGGGCGGGCGAGAGAGAACGAGGCGTCCGAGCGCATGGCCCCAGATCTTGAAGCACGGATGGGCCATAGCCCGCGTGATCCGGGCGGTCATGCGGGCGGCGTCGAGCCGGAAGCGCTGATGCACGCTCGCCACGATCACGTCGAGCTGCTCGAGGACGGCATCGGGATAGTCGAGCGCGCCGTCGGCCAAGATGTCGACCTCGCTTCCCCGCAGCAGCCGCACCGAGACCGAGTCCTGGACACGCGCCATCTCGTCCCATTGCTCGGCCAGCCGGTCGACGCTCAGACCTCCCGCATACGTCGCGGAGCGAGAGTGATCCGTGATGGTCAGGTAAGCCATGCCGAGCGCGTCGGCTGCTCTCGCCATCTGCTCGACGGTGTGCGCGCCGTCGGAGTATACGGTGTGGCAGTGGACCAGGCCGCGCACGTCCTCCAGGCGAATCAAGTCGCCGGGGAGACGACCGGCGCGTGCCGCTTCGATCTCTCCCGCGCCTTCTCTCAGCTCCGGTGGGATGAAGGGAAGACCAATCTCCTCGTAGACGGCCGCTTCGTTCTCCAGGGAGAGGTAGCCGGCCTGGCCTCGCCGGGAGAGACTGGAAGGGGCGAGGCGCAGGCACTGTTCGCCGGCCATCCGCTGCAGCTCCTCGGTATGAGTGGGCGCCCCCGTGGCAAAGAGCAGCCGGGTCGGCCGGGCGCGCGGGGAGGCGATGTGCACCTCGAACGGGAGCCCGTCGACGAGGACCCCGCGCACGGTCGCGCCATCTCGCGTCGCGTTGAGCACGAGCGGAGCTCGGCGGACATGCTCCACCGCTGCGCTCGGCTTTGCCGTGGTCAGGACGAAGACGAGCGACTCCAGCGTCTCCGTGGCGCGACGGAGATCGCCGGCAACCTCTGCCCGAGCGGTGCCCGGGGCTTCACGCAGATGCCTGAGCATCTCCTCGGCCGTCTCGCTCGCCTCGGGGAGGAGAATCTTGCGGGGAGACTCGAGCCTGCGGATCCGATCCCGGATGCGCTCCTCCGTCTTGGGTCCAATGCCCTTGACGGCACGGAGCTGGCCTC
>DATGCY010000111.1:0-3304 GCA_035311385.1 Candidatus Methylomirabilota bacterium | reverse complement strand
GGGACCCCTGAGGGATTTCTTTCGAGCTCATGGAACGTCCGGGCCGCCCAGACGTTGGCAAGGGGCGTGAACGATCATCCACGGCTTACGAAGGCATCCAAGGGTTCTGGCCGCCGATTCGGGCCGTTCGGGCGGGTCCCCGTAGCGGTGGTGGTGGCTCTTGCGCTCCTTGTTTCTGGCACCGCAAGTGTCAGGAGCGTCACGCCCGCCTCGGTCGACATCCGGGACTCGAAGTACGCCCCCGCCGAGCTCACGGTCGCTCCCGGCACCACCGTCCGGTGGGTCAACCATGACGAGGAGACCCATACCGTGACGTCGAGCACGGAGGCCTTCAAGTCCGGAGGTCTCAATCTCGATGACGACTACACCCACACCTTCACCGTCCCGGGCGTGTACCCCTACACCTGTGCCCTGCACGATTTCATGCAGGGGACCATCGTCGTCAAATAGCACCGAAGGGGAGGACCACATGGATCGCGTGAATCGGCGCGGATTTCTCGAGTGCATGGCGTGGGCGGGAACGGGACTGGTCTGGACCGCCACGGGGGGGGTCCTCTCGTCCCGAGTGTTGCCGGCCGAGGCGGCGGATACTGCCACAAGCAACTTCACCTTCGTTCAGGTCAGCGACACGCATGTCGGCTTCAAGGGTGAGGCAAACCAGGACGCAGCGGCGACGCTCCAGCAGGCCGTCGCCAAGATCAACGCCCTGCCCACGCCCCCCGCGTTCGTCATTCATACGGGAGACCTGACCCATGGCCAGAAGGCGGGCGCCTTCGACACGGTCGGCCAGATCCTCAAGGGGGCCAAGGCTGAGCGAGTCTTCTATATCCCCGGTGAGCATGACGTCTTTCTCGATGGCGGCAAGGAATATTTCGGTCGCTTCGCCAACGGGGGTCCGGGCTGGCAGAGCTTTGACTACAAGGGCGTTCACTTCGTGGCTCTCGTCAATGTGCTGAAGTACAAGGGGGAGAAGTTGGGATCAGTCGGCGCCGATCAGTTGGCCTGGCTCAAGCAGGACCTCGCGGGGCTATCGAGCAGTACGCCGGTCGTTGTCATGGCCCACGTGCCTCTGTGGGCGGTCTACCCTCCCTGGGGCTGGACGACGGAGGATGCGCAAGAGGCCATGGCGCTCCTGACGCGCTTCGGCTCCGTCACCGTCCTCAATGGGCATATCCACCAGGCCCTCCAGAAGGTCGAGGGCAACGTGACCTTTCACACTGCAATGTCCACGGCCTTTCCGCAGCCCGCCCCGGGACAGGGTCCTGGCCCAGGTCCGATGAAGATCCCCGAGACCCAGGCACGCCCCATGCTCGGCATGCGAGAGGTCCGCTATGTCGTCGGGACGTCGCCATTGGCCGTGGTCGACTCGACTCTGGCCTGAGACACGTGTAGGTCGGCGGCCCCGAGAGTCCTCGACGCGGAGAGCGGGCCGTCGCGTGTTTGGCGCCGCTGCGGATGAGCGGGCGGGGCCGGCCGCGGCGGCGGGCGCGCCTATAAAGCCAGGCAAAGCATTTCCACAATACTGGCGGAGGGTGCGAGACTAGGGCCTCAGCGTACGAGGAGGCGTTCAGCCCCGCGTCGCGCTCGGCAAGATGTGAGAGAGACGTGAGGCCGTGCGAATCGGCTTCTCGTGTCTCATTGAAGTGCGTGGCAAATGCGCACACGAGTCAGGCTACGGCGCGAAGAGGAACGAAAGGGATCGCTGGGCAGGCCCAGGGCCCAGCCCACGGCGAGCGCATCGCGTTCCCGTTCAGGGATCGGCCAACCATCGCCCGGTCGCGCATCTCTGCTTCTCGCCCAGCGCGCCCTCGGTAATCGCTGGGTGCAGCGCTACGTCGTTCCGTCGGGATGGATGATCCTTCGCGATCCAAAGAAGCCGGAACCGGACAAGTCGGCTCCGCCTGCCAAAGCCGCGACGCGCACCGTCGATGTTGCCGCATCGAAAGATGTCGGGCCGCAAGCCGTCGTGTTGATCACCCCAGCCGCCGCGACGGCGCTTGCCGGCCAAAATCCCGAGGTTCACGTTCTCCTGCACTATCACGGGCACACCGGCGGTTACGGTGACCCCGGGGGTGTCGGCACGCAACGCGCGGCGTGGGATCAGATTGGTCCGCAGATCGAAGCCACCGGACGCCCGGTGATCGCCATTCTTCCTCAGGCGGGGATCCGCGCCGACAAGAGCTGGGGCTTCGGCAAGGCAGCTTCCCAACCGACCGAGTACATCGCCGGCGTGATGGCGCGGTTGACGACCCAGGAGAAGTGGGCCGCGACGCCGAAGTACACGGTGGCGGTCTCCGGACACAGCGGTGGAGGATTCCCAGCCGCCCAAGCGGTCGCGCAAGGGCTCAAGGCGGAAGAGGTGATGCTCCTCGATGGAATCAACGGCTTTCGCGAGCTCACCTCGGTCATCACATGGGTGCAGTCGCGGCTCGACGATGCGGCGTCCCGCCTCCAGGCCGCGGGCACCGACGCGACCAAACAGGAAGAGGCGCTGGCGCGCACGGTGTGGTTCCGCGCCTACCACCACGGGCGCGAACTCGATCCGGCGAAAGACAAGGTCGATCTTTCCGAGCCGTTCGAGAAGAACGGCGACGCCATCGGCGACCGGGGCTATGCGGGACGGTACGCGATTCTCAAGGATCGCGTCGATAAGTGGTTCGCCAAAAACGGCTCCAAGCTTGGCGGAGCGCTGGAAGCCCGGCTGCGCAGCCATTTCGAAATCAAGGGCGTGGCAGGGTCGGAACACGAGGAGATCGTTGGCAAGAGTCGCGGCATCGAGAAGGGCCTCAAGCACTGATCAGCCCGGCTCAGCCCTCCGGCCGCTGCGGCGCGCTTAGGCGGGATGGCACGCGCCCGCGAGATCGAGCGTCTCGCGAACGCGCTGGGCGAGGGCAGCGGGCGTGAAGGGCTTCTGCAGAAACGCGGTGCCCGAGCCGAACGCGCCGTGGCGGATGACCGCGTCGTCGGTGTAGCCCGACATGTACAGCACGCTGAGGTCGGGCCGGAGGGGACCCAGGCGCTCGGAAAGCTCGCAGCCACTCATCCGGGGCATGACCACGTCGGTGAGCAGGAGATCGAGCGCGCCCTGGTGCCGCTCGCTGATCAACAGCGCCTCGTTGCCGTTGCGCGCCTCGAGCACGGTGTACCCGTTCGCGCGCAGGACGTCGCGCGCCAGCTCCCGCACGCCCTCCTCGTCCTCCACGAGCAGGATGGTCTCGCGCCCGGCCGCCGTCATCACGGGCCGCGCGCTCCTGTCCACGGGGATGGCCATGTCAGTGAGGCGGGGAAGGTAGATCCGGAAGGT
>DATGCY010000110.1:0-10124 GCA_035311385.1 Candidatus Methylomirabilota bacterium | reverse complement strand
GTGCCGTCGACCTATGACAACCCCCAGCGGGCCATCGGTAGAATGCACGAGGGTGTGGCAGGCCTCTCGTGCGGTCATGTCCTATCCCCGAGTCGCCGGAGGCGCCTCGGTCCCAGGCATCACCGAGGACGCCCTGCCGCGAGCCCTCCGGCCGACACGCTTGAGCCAATAGACGAAAAACGGGAGCGTGGGCAGGGTCTGGGCAGGGCCCCACGCCTCGGGAGCATGCCTCGCCACGACGTTCATAGCGTATCGCGGGCACTTTGGTTATTGTGGAAAGTATGGGTGTGCTCTCCCTCGGCGTGTGGCGTCTGCCCCACGTGCCGGCCGGCCCCGCCCTGGCGCCGGCTCCGATTGTGGCGGCCATGCCGGTGACCGCTCCGGCGACGTCGCACGATCGATCGGCGTGCCCCAGGGAGATCGAGGCGAGGCGGAGCGCGGAATGAGCATCCCGCAGACTCAATGGGCGTGGCTGCCCCTCGGCCAGATGCTGGTCAACGACGAGGTCCTGACCCCGGATCAGCTCAACGAGGCCCTCGATCGTCAGCGCAAGACGCGCGAGCGCCTGGGCCAGATCCTCATCGACATGAAGCTGATCGACGAGGACATGCCCCTCAAGTATCTGGGCACCCAGTTCCGCAAGGAGCCCATCACCCGGCAGGACCTCGCCTCTCTCGATGCCGACGTGGTCCGGCTCGTGCCGGAGGAGGTGGCGCGCCAGTACGGGATGATCACCCTCCGGCAATGCGGCTTCCGCCAGGCCGCGCGAGGACTGACCACCCTGGAAGAAGTGCTCACCGTGGCCACGGGCGCCGAGTAGTTCCGTGCCCGTCTCCGGTAGAATCGTCGTCGCATGAGCGCACCCGCAAATTCTCCCTATCGTGTGTCGCTGCGCCTGTACGTGGTTTTCTCCTTGCTCATGGCGGTGTCAGCGGCACTGAGCGGGCTCTTCCTCCTCTATCTCGCACGGCCCTTCGCCCGCGAGCTGTCGAGCGAGCAGTCGCGCGAGCTGACCATGCTGCTCTTCACGGGCTCGGCGGTGGCGGGAGCGCTCGCCGCCGTGGGCGGGCTCATCGTAGGCCTCAACTTCGCCGGGCGCATCCGCGGCATCATGGAGAAGGCGGAGGCGCTGTCCCCGCATCCCGACGGCGCGGGCGGCCGGCGGGCCACCACCGTGCGCGACGAGCTGGGCGCCCTCGACGCCGCGGTGGGGCGGCTCACGTTGTCCATGGATCGCTTCGTGCGCGACAGCGACATCCTCGCCCGCCTCCCCGAGGGCATGCTCCTCCTCGACCCTGGAGGGACCCTCGTGTCCTTCAACGCCACCGCAGAGACCCTCCTCGATCTGCCCTTGGAACGCTTCCGAGGCGAGGCCATTCTCTCCGACATAGGGGCTTTTCCGCTCGCCCGCGGCAACGCACCGCTCGCCCGCCTCCTCGAGGACGACGTGACGGGATTCGAGCCCGTGCACGACAACGAGGTGGCGGTGGTAACGGCCAAGGGCCAGTCGCTTCTCCTCGAGATCACCGCCCAGCGCCGCGACTGGGGGCGAGCAGCCACCGCCCAGGTGCTCGTGTTTCGTGACGCTTCGGAGAAGCGGCGCATCCGCGAGGAGATTCGCCGGGCCGATCAGCTCGCCTTCCTGGGCGGCATGGCCGCGCGCATCGCCCACGAGATCCGCACCCCGCTCGCCGCCATCCGCGGCCTCCTCGAGCTGCTCCAGGCCGATCTGGCCGCGGGCGATGCCCGGCGCCAGTATATCGATCGCGTGCTCATCGGTGTAGATCGGCAGAATCGCCTCGTGGAGAACCTCCTCACCCTCTCGCATCCCGAGCCGGAGATGTGGCAGGCGGTCCCCTTGCCGGAGACGCTGGACGAGGTGGTGGCCATGCGCCCCCGCGATCCGCGGCTCATGGTGGAGCGCGGCGACTCTGACGCCGTCCCTCCCGTGTGGGGCGATCCTTTCCGGCTCGCCGAGGTGTTCGGCAATCTGATCGACAACGCCCTCGAGGCGGCGCCCTCGAGCGGCCTCGTGCGCGTGCGCATCGAGCCGCCGGACGGCGAGCACGTGCGGGTTATCGTCGAGAATTCCGGGGCGGGGATCCCCGAGGAGATCCGCGAGCGCATCTTTCATCCTTTCTTCACCACCAAGCCGCGAGGAACGGGACTGGGGCTGCCCATTGCTCGACAGATCGTCGAGGCGCATCGGGGACGGCTCCATGTGGCGAGCGACGGCGCGTCGGCGACGACCTTCATCGTCGAGCTGCCCACGACCGCTCCCGTCCTCGCCGCGGGAGTCCGTCCGTGAGCGAGCGCATCCTCATCACCGAAGACGACGAAGACCTCGCGTTCGTCATCCGCGAGGCGCTGACGCGCCAGGGCTACGAGGCGGAGGTGGCGCCCACCGCGGGGGCCCTCCTCGACAAGCTCAAAGGCGGGTCCTACGACCTGGTCCTCCTCGACGTGCGGCTGCCCGATATGGACGGGCTCGACGCCATCCCGCGCTGCCGGGATCTCGCCCCTGAGACGCCTATCATCGTGATGACCGCGCACGGGACCCGGCAGATCGCCATGAACGCCATCACCCGCGGGGCCTACGATTTCTTCACCAAGCCGCTGAAGATGTCCGAATTCCAGGTGGTGGTGGCGCGCGCTCTCGACCGCCGGCGGCTCCAGCAGCAGGTCAAGGTGCTGCGGGAGGGCCAGGCGGCGGGGGGCTTCGAGGAGCTCATCGGGAGGAGCGAGAGCCTCAAGCGCGTGATCGACATGGCCCAGCGCGCGGCGCCCACGGACCTCACCGTGCTCATCCATGGCGAGAGCGGCACGGGCAAGGAAGTGATGGCGCGGGCCATCCACCGCCTGAGCGTGCGCAAGGACGGACCGTTCATCCCCGTCAACTGCGCGGCCATTCCCGAGGGCCTACTGGAGTCGGAGCTGTTCGGTCACGAGCGTGGGGCCTTCACGGGCGCCATCCGCGCCCGTCCCGGCCGCTTCGAGCTCGCCCGCGAGGGTACCCTCTTTCTCGATGAGATTGGCGACATGCCCCTGGCCATGCAGGCTAAGATCCTCCGCGTGCTCCAGGAGCGCCAGTTCGAGCGCGTGGGCGGTACCCGTTCCATCGGAGCCGACGTGCGCGTTATCGCGGCCACCCACCAGGACCTGGAGTCCATGGCCGGAGAAGGGAAGTTCCGCTCCGACCTCTTCTACCGGCTCCAAGGCGTACGACTCATCATGCCGCCTCTCCGCGAGCGTATCGACGATCTGCCGTTGCTCGTGACGCATCTCCTCGAGCGGGCGGCGCAGCGCCTCTGGCGCCAGCCCGCCACCGTGTCCACGGAAGCCCTGCGGAGCCTCTGGACCTACCCGTGGCCCGGCAACATTCGCGAGCTGCAACACGTGCTGGAGGGCGCCATGGTGCTCTCCGACGGTGTCATCCTCCCCGAGCACCTGCCCCCCGCCGTGCAGCGCGGGGCCAAGACGGCCGCGGCCACCGAGCTGGCACCCGTGGTGACGGGCTCCCTCGACGAGGCGCTCGAAGAGTGGGAGCGGCGGGCCATTCTCGAGGCTTTGCACAAGGCGCACGGCGTCCAGGCGCGCGCGGCGAAGATCCTCGGCATCACCGAGCGCAGCCTCTGGTATCGGGTCAAGAAGCTCAAGATCCAGGTGCGCATGACCGGCGACAATCCCGATCTCGGATGAGCTCGCTCGCCGAGGCGGCCGCCGAGCTCATCGCGAGGGTCACGCACCTCGAAGGGCCCGTGGTCGCCGTGCTCGCCCACCTGCTCGTGGTGGGAGTGGCCCTCCTCGCGGGCTTTCTCGCCTACCGGGGCCTCGAGCGCGTCATCGAGCAGCTGCTTCGCCGCGCGGCGGTCACCGCCGACGATCTCGGTCGCGCCCAGCGCGCGCAGACCCTCGTTCCGCTTCTCAAGAACGTGGCACTCTATGCGCTCTGGTTCACCGTGGCCATGGTCATCCTGCAGGAGATGGGTGTGGACATGCGCGCCATCTTGGTCTCCGCGGGCGTGCTCGGTCTCGCCGTAGGCTTCGGCGCCCAGGCCCTGATCAAGGACGTGATCGCGGGCTTCTTCATCCTGCTCGAGGGGCTCGTCCACGTGGGTGACGTCATCGAGGTGGGCAGCCACACGGGAACCGTGGAGAGCATCGGGCTCCGCGTCACCACCATGCGCGTGGTGAGCGGCGCCCTTCGCGTGGTGCCCAACGGTGAGCTGACCCAGTTCGCCAACTACAATCGCGGCTGGGCTCGCGCCATCGTCGACGTGGGCGTCACCTACGACACCGACGTGCGTCGCGCGCTCGACGCGCTGGAGCGGGCGGGCCGCGAGTGGTCCTCGGAGTCCGGTCTCGCCCTCGAGCTTCCGCGCGCTCAGGGCATCATCCGCTTCGGCGAGTCCGACGTGGGGCTGCGTCTCGCCGTGAAGGTGGCGCCGAGCGCACGGCAGGATGCGGAGATCGAGCTGCGCCGGCGGATCAAGGAGACCTTCGATCGCGAGGGCCTCGAGCTGGCCGCGCCGCGTCGGACCATCTACCTCAAGCCGCAGGTGGCGCAGACGTGAGCCAGGTACGCAAGGCGGTCTTCCCCGCCGCCGGCCTGGGCACGCGCTTCCTTCCCGCTACCAAGGCCCAGCCCAAGGAGATGCTGCCGCTCGTCGACAAGCCGACCATCCAGTACGTCGTGGAAGAGGCGGTGGCCTCCGGTCTCGACGAGATCATCCTCGTCACGGGCCGGAACAAGCGCGCCATCGAGGACCACTTCGATGCGGCGTTCGAGCTCGAGTACTACCTGCAGGACCGTGGCAAGACCGAGGAGCTGGCCCAGATCAAGACCATCTCCGAGCTCGCCACCGTCTCCTACGTGCGGCAGAAAGAACCCTTGGGCCTCGGCCACGCCATTCTCTGCGCGCGCCCGCTGGTGGGGGAGGAGCCCTTCGGCGTCTTCCTCGGCGACGACATCATCGTGTCCCGGATGCCGTGCATGCGGCAGCTCCTCGACACCTTCGAGCGCCACGAGGGTCCCGTGCTCGCCGTGATGCGCATCCCCAAGGAGGAGATCGGCCGCTACGGCGTCATCGTGCCGCGCGGCCTCGGAGGTAACGTCTTCGAGGTGGTGGACCTCGTGGAGAAGCCCGATCCCAAGGACGCGCCATCCGATCTCGCCATCATCGGCCGCTACGTGCTCACGCCCGATCTCTTTCCCATCCTCGCGGAGACGCCGCCGGACTCCCGTGGCGAGATCCAACTCACCAACGGCCTCCGCACCCTCCGGGGCCGGCGACCCATCTACGCCGTCGAGTTCGAGGGACGGCGTCACGACACCGGCGAAAAGCTGGGCTTCCTCAAGGCCACCGTCGAGTTCGCGCTGGCGCGTCCGGATCTCGCGGACGCGTTCCGCGCATACCTCAAGAGTCTGCCGCTCTAGAGCGGAACGCCTTGTGGAGCGGCCACTTGCGCTCCATCGACGACGCGCCGTCGATTGACTTCCCCAGGTGATTCTGGGACAATCCGCCCACGTGAGGGCGGGATGAGGCCCTCCACCAGCATGGCGAATCAGCCAAAGCGCGCCTTCCACACGGCATCCGAGCCCGAGATCAAGGCGGGCCAGGTGTCGGATGTCTACTTCCAGCGCACGATCCAGATCCTGAAAGCCAAGGGCCTCACCAAGCGCGTCAAGGCGGAGATCCGTCTCAAGAGCTTCCCGCAAGCCGACTGGAGCTTTGGCATTCTCGCGGGGATCGAGGAAGCGGCTGCATTGCTCGAGGGGCTTCCCGTCGATGTATGGGCTATGGACGAGGGCACGGTCTTCGGTCCTCACGAGCCCGTGCTCGTCATCGAGGGCACCTACGTCGAGTGGGCGGAGTACGAAACGGCGCTCCTGGGCTTCCTCTGCCAGGCCTCCGGCATCGCCACCAAGGCCGCGCGGTGCAAGCGCGCGGCGGGCGATCGCCAGGTCATCTCGTTCGGGGCGCGCCGCATGCATCCCGCGCTCGCCCCCATGATCGAGCGCAACGCGTTCGTAGGAGGCTGCGACGGGGTGGCGGTGACCAAGGCCGCCGAGCTGATCGAGGCCGATCCCACCGGTACCATCCCTCACGCCCTCGTGTTGATGTTCGGCGACACCGTGGAAGCCCTGCGCGCCTTTCACGAGGTGATCGATCCCAAGGTGCGCCGGGTCGCCCTCATCGACACGCTCCAGGACGAGAAGTTCGAGGCCATCCGCGTCGCCCAGGCTCTCGGCAAGGATCTCTACGCCGTCCGCCTCGACACGCCGTCCTCGCGCCGGGGGGACTTCCTTCGCATCCTCGAAGAGGTGCGCTGGGAGCTCGACATCCGCGGCTTCGAGCACGTGAAGATCCTCGCCTCGGGCGGGATCGACGAGTACGAGATCCTGAGGCTCAACCCCCTCGTGGACGGCTACGGGGTAGGCACCTCCATCGCCAACGCCCCCGTGCTCTCCTTCGCCCTCGATATCATGGAGATCGAGGGCGAGCCCATGGCCAAGCGCGGCAAGCGCTCGGGGGCGAAGCAAGTGTGGCGACTGCCCGGCACCCTGCAGAATCTGGTCCTCGCTGCAGCGAAGCCCGCCCCCGTCGACGGCCAGGGCCGTGCTGCCGAAGCGATGCTGAAGCCCTTGATCAAGGGGGGCAAGATCGTCCGCGACCTGCCCCCGCCGCGCACCCTGCGCGAGTACGTGATCGAGCAGATGGCGCGCATCGAGCTTGCTCCCGCCCGCGAGCGCGGGCTTCGTGGCGATTACTAGGTCATGGGATGGGCGTGCTCGACGAGATCGTCGCACACAAGCGGGAAGAGCTCGAGCGGCTCCGCGCCGACACGCCGCAGGCGCAGCTAGAGGCGGCCTGCCGCGGGCGCGCGCCCTCGCTTCCCTTCGAGGCGGCGCTCCGGGCCTCCGGGCCGGGGACGGTCCGGCTCATCGCCGAGGTCAAGAAGGCTTCTCCCTCGCGGGGCACCCTCAACGCTGCGCTCGATCCCGTGGCCCAGGCGCGCGTCTACGCGACGTCCGGTGCGGCGGCCATCTCCGTGCTCACCGACCAAAAGTACTTCCGCGGCGCCCTCGATGATCTGGT
Organism: Candidatus Methylomirabilota bacterium; assembly: GCA_035311385.1. Taxonomy (GTDB): domain Bacteria; phylum Methylomirabilota; class Methylomirabilia; order Rokubacteriales; family CSP1-6; genus AR37. Next base: position 3,024 of record DATGCY010000110.1, on the reverse strand, counting down.
CGCCGTTCGTGCGGCCGTCGACGTGCCCTTGCTGCGGATGGAGTTCATCCTCGAGGAGTATCAGCTCTGGGAGTCGCGGGCGGCGGGAGCGGACGCCGTGCTCCTCATTGTGGCCGCCCTCGACGACCTCGCCCTGCGCGACCTGCATCACGCGGCCAAGGGGATCGGGCTCGCCACTCTCGTCGAGGTGCACACCGTTCCCGAGCTCGAGCGGGCCCTCACCCTCGGTGCTCCCGTCATCGGCGTGAACAACCGGGATCTCCACACCTTGGAGACGAGCCTCGAGCCGTCCCTCGCTCTCCTGCCGCGCATTCCGAGCGCCCACACTGCGGTGAGCGAGAGCGGCATCTTCACCCGCGAGGACGTGCAGCGCGTGGTCAGCGCGGGGGCCCAGGCCGTCCTCGTGGGAGAGGGACTGGTGCGTGCCCAGGACGTGCCCGCCAAGGTGCGCGAGCTCGCCCTCCTCGACACTGGCGGACCGGCGCAGCGGAGACCACGCGGGTGATCCGGGTCAAGGTCTGCGGGATCACGAGCATCGCCGACGCCCGCTGCGCGGTGGAGGCGGGTGCCGACGCCCTGGGCTTCATCTTCGTCGAGAAGACGCCGCGCTATGTGGAACCGGCGGCCGCCGCCGCCATCATCGCGGATCTTCCGCCCTTCGTGACGGCCGTGGGCATCTTCTGGGATCACTCTGCCGCGCACGTCAAGGCGGTGGCGGCGGAGGTGCGGCTCGGCGCGCTGCAGTTCCATGGTGCCGAGAAGCCGGAGGACCTCGCGGACTATGATCTGCCCGTGATCAAGACGATCAAGCTCCCACCCGCCTCGACCATCGACGGCAAGCTCGAGCTCCGCGTCACCGAGAGCTTTCAGGTGCTGAGCTACAGCAAGGTCGCCGCCGCCGTCCTCCTCGACAGCGCCGCGCGATGGAGCGAGGGCGAGGCGCGTGAGCCGCTCGAATGGCAGCAGGCCGCGCGCATCGTGGCGACCCACGACCACCGGCCGCGGCCCAAGGTGATCCTCTCGGGCGGTCTCACCCCGGACAACGTGGGACGAGCCATTGCCACCGTGAGGCCGTACGGTGTCGACGTCAACTCGGGGGTGGAGGCGCGGCCCGGCGTGAAGGATCATGACAAGGTCCGCCGCTTCGTGGCCGTGGCCAAGTCGGTGGCGGGAGGAGGCGCGTGAAAACGAGGCCGCCTGCGCCCAGCGCCTTGCCCGACGCCTCCGGCCACTTCGGCCGCTTCGGGGGGCGCTACGTCCCGGAGACGCTCATGGCGCCGCTCGTGGAGCTGGAGCACGCGTACCGGGCGGCCATGAAGGATGCGCGCTTCCGCGGCCGCCTGCGCGAGCTCCTCACCACCTACGCGGGCCGCCCCACGCCGCTGTACTACGCGGAGCGGCTCACCCAGCATTGCGGTGGCGCGCGCATCTACTTGAAGCGCGAGGACCTCTGCCACACGGGCGCGCACAAGATCAACAACGTGCTCGGCCAGGCCCTCCTCGCTCAACGCATGGGCAAGCGCCGCATTATCGCAGAGACGGGCGCGGGGCAACACGGCGTCGCCTCCGCCACCGCCGCCGCCCTTCTCGGCCTCGAGTGCCAGGTCTACATGGGCAGTGTCGACATCGCCCGTCAGGCCCTCAACGTCTTCCGCATGAAGCTCCTGGGAGCGACGGTGATCCCGGTGGAGAGCGGCTCCCGGACGTTGAAGGATGCCGTGAACGAGGCGTTGCGCGACTGGGTCACCAACGTCCGCTCCACCTACTACCTCCTTGGCTCCTCCCTCGGCCCGCATCCGTATCCCATGATGGTGCGCGACTTCCATCGCGTGATCGGCGAGGAGGCGCGCGCGCAGTCCCGTAAGCTCGCCGGCAAGCTGCCCGATGCGATCGTCGCCTGCGTGGGGGGCGGCTCCAATGCCATCGGGCTCTTCTGGGCCTTCATCACGGATCGCCGCGTGCGCATCGTGGGCGTCGAGCCGGGTGGGCACGGCCTCTTCACGGGGCGTCACGGCGCCTCTCTAGGCGCGGGCGCGGTCGGCGTGCTCCACGGGAGCATGAGCTACGTACTCCAGAACGACGACGGGCAGATCGCCGAGGCGCACTCCATCTCGGCCGGGCTCGACTATCCCGGCTCCGGCCCCGAGCACGCCTACTACAAGGAACGCGGCCGCTTCGAGTACGCGTCGGCCACCGACGCGGAGGCTCTCGAGGCCTTCCAGACCCTCACGCGCCTCGAAGGCATCATGCCTGCCCTCGAGTCCGCGCATGCCGTGGCCTGGGCGCTGCGCGAGGCCCCGGCCATGAAGAAGAGTCAGGTCATCGTGGTCGGGCTGTCCGGGCGCGGCGACAAGGACGTGCATACCGTGGAAGCTGCTCTCGCCTCCGGAAACGGCGCCGGCCGCGCCCATCCGGCCGTGGCGGTGAGCGGCAGACGGAAATGACCACGGCGGGACGTCTCGCCGCCACCTTCGCCGCCCTCCGGGAGCGGAACGAGCGGGCGTTCGTGCCGTACTTCACCGCGGGCGATCCGTCACTGGCCGTCACCGGCAAGCTCGTCCAGGAGGCAGCGCGCCGGGGGGCGGACATCGTGGAGCTGGGCGTGCCCTTTTCCGATCCGCTCGCGGATGGTCCCGTGATTCAGCGCGCCACCCAGCGGGCGCTCGCCGCGGGGGTGACGCTGCCCCGCGTCCTCGAGCTCACGCGCGAGCTGCGCGCGGAGACGCCGGTGCCCCTCGTCCTCCTCACGTACTACAATCCGCTCCTCGCTTTCGGCCTCAAGGCCTTTTGCCTCACCGCGGTGGAATGCGGTGTCGATGGCGTCATCGTGGCCGATCTGCCTCCCGAGGAGTCGGAGCCGCTCCGTGCGCTTGCTGAGCCGGTGGGCCTCGACCTGATCCACCTCGTGGCCCCCACCTCGACTCCCGACCGCATGCGGACCATCGCCCGAGTGAGCCGCGGCTTCCTTTACATGGTGTCGCTCACGGGGGTGACGGGCGCGCGAGCGGAGCTGTCCGTGGAGCT
>DATGCY010000109.1:0-3881 GCA_035311385.1 Candidatus Methylomirabilota bacterium | reverse complement strand
CGACGTGCGTCACCTCATTGCCTTGTTCACACTCCGACCTGAGTACGAATGCCTGGCCATGAGAATCGATGCCCAGACCGCCACTGAGAAGGCCGCGGTCAGGAGGCCAGCGTCGATCCCACCAACAACTGCGAGGCCGCTCTCGCCGGCCACGCTTTCGGTGGGCAGCAGCGTGCTGCGCTTGCACACGACCCTCGGCAACCGGACGGTGCAGAAAATCATGCGATCGCCGGTGCTCAGGGCAAGGTTTGGTATCGGAAAACCGCTCGACCTGGCCGCGAAGCAAGTAGTGGCGGGACGGGCCCAGGGGTATGCGCAGGCCGCCGGCGCGGGCAACGACCGGTATGCCGCGGCCCAGCGGCCGATCAGGAATTGCCGCCCCGGCCGCTTGATGCCCGGCCAGGCCTCGTTGGCGAGGAGACCGGCCGGCGCCGCCGACGAGCCGGAAGCATCGGTTCAGCGGTTGACCGAAGACGATGTGATCAAGGGCAAGTTCAGCGGGCAGTTCGAGTATCCCGATAGGGTGTTCTTCGATTTCGGCAGTGATGGGGTCGATGAGTCTCAGCAAAAGAGAATCGCGAACTATTTTGCCGATAAGCCGGACCAGAGTATTCCCGTCACCCTGACCGGGCTGGCCAGCGAGGAAGGGAACGCCAGCTACAACCTCGGTTTGGCAGCAAGACGGGCCAGCGAGGTCAAGAAGTACATACTGAAGATCAGGCCGAAAGCAGTGATTAGGCCCAAACCTCCGCGGGTCGAGTCGGGCGTGATCGACTACCGCTTCGTGCGCGCGGTCGTCCTGAATGAACGCACAGATGGTGGGGGTGGAGGAGGTGCTGGCCAGCCTGCCAAGTGCGATCTGGAGAGCCTGAAGAAGTTGCAGGGCAAGGCGCTTGAACTGGTGGTTGCGGCGAAAAGCAATGTCGGGAAGGCCAATTTCGAACCGACCATTCGCTCGCTCTTCGGCGACCCTGCTCCAAAGGATGCGATCACGGCCAACCTGGCGGCGTTGCATGCCAAGCTGGGCAAAATTCTGGAAGCCGGCGCTTATGAGTGCGCGGCCGTCGATACTCCCGTCTGCAGCTCCGGCGCCTTGGCGTTCGCCAATAGGAAAACGAACAAGATCTCATACTGCCCGGCAAGTCCGAGCGTGCCGCAAAAGGATGAGCGGGAACAGGTCAACACCATGATCCATGAGACGTTGCACATCACGCCAAGTGTGTCCACGAATGATTATGCCTACGCCTCCGATCCGCTCATCTCTCAGCTGCGCCAAGCGGAGGCGCTGCACAATACCGATTCCTACGTGATCCTCATACGCGACTTGGCCAACAGCATTGCGCCGCCGCAGGCCCGCTTCGAAGGAACGACCAGCGGCTTTAGCGATCAGGAGCGGGATCAAATCAGAGAAGCGATCGGTTGGGCGATGAGCTCCGTCAATGGCGCCCACTACCAGGTCGCGGTTCTCTATGAGGCAGTTCATTTGACCCGGTCCAATGGAACGTGGCCCGAGAGCCATAGCAGCTACATCGATCTCTACAAGAGACTCGCCCCGCTCTTTGGCCTCACGCGGCTCACCGGCACCGGCCGGCCCCGCGACGAGGACAAATGGAAGCTGGCGAGTGTTCATGACAAGTTGAAATCGCTGGTCGTCGCTGTCAATCCGAACATCAGGAAGTACGACATCAATCGCGATGACAGCGTGCCCTTCGTCGCTTTCGACTTCCGTCCGATGTTTGCGACCGCCAAGATCGCCCCACGCTTTCTGCCGTTGTCGCTGGATGAACGCATCAGGAAGGTGCTTCTGGAGGTAGTGACACAAGGGCAGCTGACCCCGAACTATGTTTCCGCCATCGTCGAAATCAGGGATTTCATGGGCATCAAATGGCCGGTCTAGCGATGCAGGGCGACGCAATTGTTCGAAGACGGCGAATCCTGGCGGCAAATTCAGGCGATAAATGATCGGCTCTGAGGTGGGGCGCGATGCCTTGCCCCGCAGAAGGTGAGGAAGTGATGCTCAGCCCACGCCGAGGTACGCGCGCTGCACGTGCTCGCTGGCCGCCACCTCGGCCGACGGCCCTTCCAGCACCACGCGCCCCTGCTCCATGACGTACACCACGTGGGCGAGGGTGAAGGCCAGGCGCGCGTTCTGCTCGACGAGCAGGATGGTCACACCGCGCCGGTTCACCTCGAGCAGGCGGCGGTACACCTCCTGCACGATGACCGGGGCGAGCCCTTGCGACATCTCGTCGGCCAGGATGAGCCGCGGCGCGGCCATCAGCGCGCGGCCGATGGCGAGCATTTGCTGCTCGCCGCCCGAGAGGCTCCCCGCGCGCTGGGCCTGCCGCTCGCCGAGGCGGGGGAAGGCCTCGAACACGCTCTGGAGCGTGCGCGTCACCTCGCGCGCGTCCGAGCGCAGGTAGGCGCCGAGGCGCAGATTCTCGAGCACGGTCATCTTGGCGAAGACGCGGCGGCCCTCGGGGATGTGGGCGATGCCGAGGGCGGCGATCTCGCGCTCGGCCAGCGCGTCGATGCGCGCGCCGCGGAAGCTGATGCTCCCCGCGCGGATGGGCTGCAGGCCGGAGACGGCCTTGACGAGGCTCGTCTTGCCGGCTCCGTTCGGGCCGACGATGGCGGTGATCGATCCCTCGGCGACGCGCAGCGTGGCGCCGTTGACCGCTCGCGCCTTGCCGTAGGTGACCTCGATCTGCTCCACGTCGAGCATCGCCGTCGCCGCGCTCACCCGAGCTCCGCCACGCCGAGATAGGCGTCGACCACGCGCTGGTCGGCGGTGAGTTTGCCGGGGGGCCCGTCGTAGATCTTCTGGCCGAAGTGCAGCACCACCGCACGGTCGCAGTAGCGGCTCACGATCCGCATGTTGTGCTCCACGAGCACGATGGTGCAGCGGCGGCGGATCACCGTTGACACCAGGTCCATCATGCGCGTCGACTCCTCGTGGGCGAGGCCCGCGGCCGGTTCGTCGAGGAGCAGCACCGTGGGGTCGGTGGCCAGGGCCACTGCAACGGTGAGGAGCTTCTGGATGCCGAGCGGCTGCTCGCCGGCGATGTCGTCGCGGTGGCTCACGATGCCGAGGGCGCCCAGCAGCCCCTCAGCGCGCTCCTCGAGCTGGCGCTGCTCGCGACGGTAGGCGGGCGTGCCGACCAATCCGGCGAGGAAGCGGCCGGGGATGTGGCGGTGCAGCCCCTGCAGCACGTTGTCCAGCGCGGAGAGCTCGGGGAACAGCGTCACCTGCTGGAAGGTGCGGGCGATGCCGTGGCGGGCGCGATCGTGGCTCGAGAGGTCGGTCACGTCGCGTCCGCCCAATAGCACCTGGCCGCGGGTCGGCGGGAACGCTCCCGCGACGATGTTGAACAGCGTGCTCTTGCCCGCGCCGTTGGGCCCGACGAGGCCGACCAGCTCACCCTCGCCGACGGTGAAGGTGACCTGGTCGAGCGCGGTGAGCCCGCCGAACTGCTTGGTGATGCCGTGCACCTCGAGGACGGCGGTCATCGCGAGCCCCTCATCGCTCGACAGCCGTGACCGGCGCTTTGGCAAGGCGCAGACGGCGCGCCGCCCATGCCTCGCGCATGCGGGGCAGCTGGATCAGCCCGCCGGGCAGGGCCAGGATCACCACCAGCAGCACCAGCGCGTAGACGAGGCTCTTGTAGTAGCCGGCGGCGAAGAGCTGCTCGCCCAGCGCGGTGAGCAGCACCGAGCCGGCCAGCGGCCCCCAGAAGCTCCCCAGCCCGCCGACCATGTTGAAGATCACGAGGTCGGTGGAGAAGAAGAACGTGAACACGAACGGGCTCACGAAGCGCAGATAGTGGCAGTGGATCGCCCCCATGAGGCCGCAGAAGAAGCACGAGATCACGAAGGCCAGC
>DATGCY010000108.1:0-14057 GCA_035311385.1 Candidatus Methylomirabilota bacterium | reverse complement strand
CGCCGATGAGCCCCTTCGTCTTGATGGAGGCGATGGAGTCCTGGGTCAGCTTGACGCCGTCCTGGATGGACATCGTCACCCGGGCCTGGAAATTGTCCAGGTGGATGCCGGTGACGTGCCCTACCTGCACGCCGGCGATCTCGATGGTGGTGCCGGGCTTGAGCCCGCCCGCGGAGGGAAAGTCCGCGTACACCGTGTAGCTGCCGCCGCCCCAGAGGTCGACCTTGCCGAGCCGGATGGACAGCCAGCCCAGGGCGAGGATGCCCACGATCACGAACACCCCCACCGCGAGGTCCAGCGCGGAACGCTTCATGCTATGTCTCCCTTCAGCTCACGCAGCGTGATGATCGGGCTCGGCCTCGCCCCGGATGAAGCGCTGGACCACGGGATTGGCCGAGCTCTGGATGGCCCGGGCCTCCCCCGTCTCCACGATGACGCCTTCGTGGAGCATGGCCACGCGGTCCGCGATCTCAAAGATCTCGGGAATCTCGTGGCTGACCATCACCGCGGTAAAGCGGAACTTGCCGTGGAGCTCCTGGATGAGCCGGTGGATGGTGTTCACGAGGATGGGATCGAGGCCGGTGGTGGGTTCGTCGAAGAAGACGATCTCCGGCTCTGTCACCAGGGCGCGCGCGATGGCGACGCGCTTGCGCATACCGCCCGAGATCTCCGCGGGGTTCTTGTGTCCCATGTCCACCAGGCCGACCTGCAGGAGCTTCTCCTCCACGCGGCGGGTGGTTTCCGCCGTGCTCATTTTCGTCTTCTCGCGCAGAGGGAAGGCCACGTTGTCGAACACGGACATGGAGTCGAAGAGGGCGCCCCCCTGGAAGACCACTCCGTAGCGGCGCCGCACCGCCTCGAGGGCGGCGCCCCGCAGGCGGGTGATGTCCGTGCCGTCCACGATAACGGCGCCCGCGTCCGGCCGCAGGAGACCCAGGAGGTGCTTGAGGAGCACCGACTTGCCGCCGCCGCTGCGGCCGATGATGACCATGATCTCGCCCGTGGCCACGTCGAGATCCACGCCCCGGAGCACGGGCTGGCCGTCGAAAGACTTGCGCAGGCCCTGGATGCGGATCACGGGAGGACGGAGCCCAGGAAGTAGTTGAAGATCAGGATCAGCACGCAGCAGAGGACCACCGCCTCGGTGGTGGCGCGCGAGACCCCCTCCGCCCCGTGGCCGCAATGGAAGGCCTTGTAGGTGCACACCCAGGGTACGAGGACCCCGAAGGCCAGCGACTTCCAGAAGCCGACCATCACGTCGGCCATGTCGGCGAAGGTTTGCATCTGCCCGAAGTACGTGCCGGGCGACATGCCGAGGAGGACGACGGCGACGAGGTAGCCGCCGTAGATGCCCGCCACGTCGAAGATCGCCGTGAGCATGGGGAAGGTGATGAGCCCGGCGAGCAAGGCGGGTACGACGAGATAGCGCACGGGGTTGAGCGCCATCACCATGAGGGCGTCGATCTGCTCCGAGATGCGCATGATGCCGAGCTCGGCGGTGAGCGCGGAGCCGGCGAGGCCGGTCACGAACACCGCGGTGAGCACGGGGCCGAGCTCGCGTACGAGGGCGATGCCCACGGCCGGGCCAACGAAGCCCTCGGAGCCCACGCGCTGGAGCACGAGGAAGACCTGGAGGCCGAGGGCCATGCCCGTGAAGGCGCCGGTGAGAATGACGATGATGAGCGATTTGAAGCCGATGAAGTAGATGCGCCCGGCCAGCCGCCCGAGCTTGAGGGGCGGGACGAAGACAATCCCGACTCCCTCGCCGAGGAAGCGTCCGAACCGTCCCAGCGACTCGACGACGTAGAGGGTGAGAAATCCCAGCGCCCCGATCCAGCGCGCCGGCAGCGGCAGCGCGCGTGGGGCCGGAGAGCCGTCGGTCACGCCGAGGCGCTCCGATACACGCCGAGAGCCCAGAGGGGGAAGTACTTCGCGTAGAGATGGTACTTGAGATAGAAGACCCGCGGGAAGCCCGTACCGTTCCACAGTGGGTCTTCCCAGGTGCCGTCGGGACTCTGCCGGTCGATGAGGAAGCGCATACCCTTCTCGATGGCGGGGCCGTCTGTGCACCCCACCGCGAAGAGGCCGAGGAGCGCCCAGGCGGTCTGGCTCGGTATGGACTCACCGCGTCCGGCCCACTCGTCGTCTTCGTAGGAGGCGAGCGTCTCTCCCCAGCCGCCGTCGGCGTTCTGCCGCTCCTCGAGCCAGCGGACGGCGCGCTGCACGTAGTCCTTGCTGTGATCCTCGCCGATGACCCCGAGGCCACGCAGGACGGACCAGGTTCCGTACACGTAGTTCACGCCCCACCGTCCATACCAGGCGCCGCACTGGTGCTGACTCCGCTGGATGAAGCCCAACGCGCGCTGGGCGGCCGGATGCTCCACGCCGTGCCCCAGGGTACCCAGGAGCTCGAGGCCGCGTCCCGTGAGGTCCTCCGTGGAGGGGTCGAGGAGAGCGCCATGATCGGCGAAAGGGATGTTGTTGAAGATCAGTCGATCGTTGTCGGCGTCGAAGGAGGCCCAGCCTCCGTCGTCGCCCTGCATCCCGAGGAACCACGTCAGCCCCCGCTCGATGCAGCGGTCGCGCCGCTCGGTGTCCAGTCCATGCGTTTTGGCCAGCGCCATCATCACCATGGCGGAGTCATCGAGGTCGGGATAGAAGTCGTTGTGGTACTGGAAGGGCCATCCGCCTGGCGGCACGTCCGGTCGCTTCACCTGCCAGTCGCCGGGCACGGTGATCTGCTTGTCCATCATCCATTCCGCGGCACGGACGAGCTGCGGATGATCCGCGGGCAGCCCCGACTCGAGGAGCGCGTTGGCGGCGAGCGAGGTGTCCCACACCGGCGAGACGCAGGGCTGGTAGTGGAGCGCTTCCCGCGTCTCCACCCCGAGGTTCTCGATCTCCTTGAGCTGGCCAGTGATGAGCGGGTGGTCTTCGGGGTAGCCGAGGGTGCGCAAGGCGAGAACGGCGTTGGCCATGGCGGGAAAGATCCCGCCCAGCCCGCCCGGCACGGCCAATCGCTCCTCGAGCCAACGTCGCGCCGCCTCCAGCGCGCGCCCGCGGAAGGGGCGGGGGCCGAGGCGCTCCCAGCCCTTGAGGGCGTCGTCCACCCCGATGAAGAGGTTTTTCCAGATGAAGCGCTTGGGGGAGAACGGCCGGGGGATGCGCTTGAGGCGAAGGTTCGTCTGTCCGCGCGGCACCGGCCACAGCTCGTCGAGCCGGCACGACTCGGGCAAGCGCTTCACCGGCTTGGAGTCCATGAGGACGAGGAGCGGCACGATGACGGTGCGCGACCAGTACGAGACCTCGAGGAGATTGAAGTAGGACCAGCGCGGCAGAAGCATGATCTCCACGGGCATGGAGGGCAGCCCACGCCACTCGTACTCCCCGAAGAGGGCGAGGAGGATCTTGGTGAAGACGTTGGCCTCCACGGGCCCGCCCCACTCGAGGATGCGCGCCCGCGCCTGCGCCATGGCGGGATCGTCCACGCTCGTCCCCGCCACTTTCATGGCGAAGTAGGCCTTGATGGTGGCGGAAAGGTTGGCGGGCCCGCCCTCGTAGAGGCTCCAGCCGCCGTCGGCGAGCTGCCGCTCGCGCAGGTACGTCAGCATCTTGGCCTCGCGATCGCGATCCACGCGGTCCAAGAGGTGGCCGAGGAGCAAATATTCGCTGGTGATCGTGCTGTCGGCCTCGAGCTCACCCACCCAGTGGCCGTCCGGCGCCTGCGCGGCGAGAAGAGCGGACTGCGCCCGCTCGATGGCGGCATCGACTTCGGAGTGGACGATCGTGGAAGAACTCACGCGGGGTTCCGGGAGCTATGCGTCGCCGGCATCGCCCGATACTATCACAGGCTCCGGCAGGCGAATACTCGCGCGACGTTGAAAAGCGCCGTCGAGTTCGTTACCGTGCGCGTCATGGGATCCGATGCCGCCACCTGGCTGAGCCTCCTGGCGGCCAGCATCGCGCAGCGACCGTACGTCTTCACCTTCCTCGCCGCCTTCCTGCTCCTGGCCGGGCGCGATCTCGGCTGGCGGCGCACGATGGGATGGCTCGGGTGGGGCTTCCTCGTCGCTTTCACCGCGGAGTACTGGTCGACGCGCATCGGGATTCCCTTCGGTCTCTACCACTACACGGGGGCCACGGCGGGGCGCGAGCTCTTCATCTCGAACGTGCCCTTCTTCGATCCGCTCTCTTTTCCCTTCCTCGCCTATGCCTCGTACTGCCTGGCGCGCTGGGCGCTCCGGCAGTCGCGCGGATGGCAGACGGTGGCCCTCGCGGGCGTCCTCATGACCGGCCTGGACGTGGTCATCGATCCCCTCGCCGTACGCGGCGACCGCTGGTTCCTCGGACATGTCTTCCACTACGCGGAGCCGGGCGTCTACTTCGGTGTCCCTCTTTCCAACTTCGCGGGGTGGGCCCTCGTGGGCGCGCTCATCGTAGGGGGCTATCTCCGGGCCTTCGGTCGGCGGGCGGAGCCACGCGGCAGCCCGGTGGGCGGCATCGGTCTCTACTACGGCGTCCTCTGCTTCAACCTCGCCACCACGGGTCTGATCGGCGAGTGGCGTCTGCTGGGGGCGGGAATCCTCGTGCATGTTGCGGCAATTCTGCTAATCTATCGGCTGCGGGTGCTCAGGTCGACTCGAGCCTGGATGGGAGCGCCCCGGCACGGTGCGGCTGCTCCGTCGCCCACGACGCTGACCGACAAAGGGGGACTCTGAGAAGATGAGTGTGCCGTTGTCCCAGATGTTCACGGTGGCCAGCTACATCATCAAGCAGAAGCTCGCGGGCCGCCGACGCTACCCCTTCGTCCTGATGCTCGAGCCTCTCTTCCGCTGCAATCTCGCCTGCGCGGGGTGCGGCAAGATCCAGTACCCGGCTCAGATCCTCAAGAAGCACCTCACCGTCGAGCAGTGCCTGAAGGCCGTGGACGAGTGCGGGGCGCCCATCGTGAGCATTCCCGGCGGCGAGCCCCTCATGTACCCCGACATCGACAAGCTGGTGGTGGAGCTCGTCAAGCGGAAGAAGTACGTCTACCTGTGCACCAACGCCATCCTCCTCGAGGAGAAGCTCGACCTCTTCACGCCCTCGCCGTACCTCACCTTCAGTGTGCACATGGACGGCCTGCGCGAGGACCACGACGAGGCAGTGTGCCGCGACGGCGTGTTCGACGAGGCGGTGCAGGGGATCAAGGCCGCCCTCCGCCGCGGTTTCCGCGTCACCACCAACACGACGCTCTTCGATGGCGCCTCGCCCCTGCGCATGCGCCAGTTCTTCGACGAGATGATGGGCCTGGGCGTGGAGGGGATGATGCTTTCCCCCGGCTACAGCTACTCCAAGGCGCCCGACCAGGAGCACTTCCTGCGGCAGACGCGGACCAACCAGCTCTTCAGCGAGATGCTGTCCGGGAACAAGAAGAGCTGGAAGTTCAACCAGTCCCCGCTCTTCCTACGTTTCCTGATGGGCAAGAACGACTTCGAGTGCACCCCGTGGGGCAACCCCACCTTTAATATGTTCGGCTGGCAGCGCCCCTGCTATCTCCTTCAGGAAGGCTACGCCGCGAGCTTCAAGGAGCTGATGGAGACCACGCGGTGGGAGAACTACGGCAAGAAGAGTGGCAACGAGAAGTGCCGCGACTGTATGGTGCATTGTGGCTACGAGGCGACGGCGGTGGACTACACCTTCAGCTCTTTGAAGGGCTTCGCGGAGACGGTGGCCGTCACCCTCACGGGCAAGCTCTAGGCCATGACCCTCGAGGGGTGGGTGCCGCAGATCAACGAGTACCTTTCGCTCGGCGAGGTGGTGGAGTTCGCCTTCGACTATCGGGGCAACACCACCGTGGTCAAGCGTGACGGCATCGAGATCGTCGGTTACATCTTCAACCGCAACGCCGAGGCCGATGAGCCCTTCATCCAGCTCTTCGACGAGCAGGGGGACGGCCCCTTCACCATTCCGTACCGCGATATCGCCACCATCAGGTTCACGGGGAAGGACACCGCGGCCGGCAATAGCTGGAAGGCCTGGGTCGAGCGCAAGGAGAAGGAAAAGGCGCTCCGAGGCGCGGCGTCCGGTGCCGACCGGCTTGGCCGCGATCCTGATCCTCACGGCGGTTGAGCTCGAGACCCGGGCTTTGGCCCGGGCGCTCTCCCTGCCGACCCGGCTGTCCCTGCCGTTTCTCGCCTTTCGCTCCGACCGCGTGTGCATCGCACCGATCGGCGTCGGCGCCTCGCGGCTGAAGAAGCGCTGGCCGGCGCTGACGTCCGCGGCCGATCGCCCCCTCGTCGTGTCCGCCGGCGTCTGCGGCGCCCTCGATCCCACGCTGGCCGTGGGTGATCTCGTCCTCCCCGAGCGCGTGATCGACGACTCGAGGACGCACCACGCGGTCACCGCGGGCCCCCAGCGCGCGGCCATCGCCGCGCGCGCGCACGCGTGCGGCGGCGCCATCGTCTCCGCGCGCCAGGTCATGACGACGCCGGAGGCGAAGGCGGCCCTCCGCGCGGAGACGGGCGGGGCGGCCGTGGACATGGAATCCGCCGCCATCGTGGCGACAGCGGCGGAGCACGGCTGCGCTTCCCTGATCGTGCGCGGCGTCTCCGACGACGCGCGCGAGACACTGCCCGCCGAGCTCGTGGCCATGATGAGCGACGACGGGCGCCTGCGGAGCCGAGGGCTGCTCGCCCTTGCCCAGCCCCATGTCCTCCGCGCGGCCCTCCGACTGCGACGCGCCTCGCGGGAAGCCCTGGCGCGCGTGGCGAACGCCCTCGGTCTTTTGGTCGCGTAGAGGATCATGGACGCCCTCGTCACGGGCGGCACGGGCTTCGTGGGCGCCAATCTCGTGCGTGAGCTCCTCGCCGATGGACGGAGCGTGCGTGTGCTCGCCCGCTCAGGCAGCAACCGCGCCGCCCTCGAGGGCTGCGACGTCGAGATCGCCCAAGGGGATCTGCTCGATGCCGGCTCCCTCAAAGCGGCGGTGGCCGGGGTTACTCGCGTGTATCACGTGGCCGCCGACTATCGGATCTGGGCGCGGGATGCGAGCGAGCTGTATCGCGCCAACGTCGACGGCACTCGTCAGCTCCTCCAGGCGGCCGTAGACGCCGGCACCGAGCGCATCGTCTACACCTCGACGGTGGGCGCCCTCGGCATTCCCAAGGACGGCACGCCGGGTGACGAGGCGAGCCCGGTGGGGCTCGAGGACATGGTCGGGCCGTACAAGGCCTCCAAGTTCCTCGCCGAGCGAGTGGCCGTGGAATGGGCGGCGCGGGGCGCCCCCATCGTGATCGTCAACCCCTCTACGCCGCTCGGGCCGTGGGACATCAAGCCCACGCCCACCGGGCAGATGGTGGTGGACTTCCTGCGCGGCAAGATGATCGGCTCCATCGATACCGGTCTGAACATCGTGCACGTGCGTGACGTGGCGCGTGGCCACATCCTCGCCGCCGATCGCGGGCGGATCGGCGAGAAGTACGTGCTCGGGCACGAGAATCTCTCCCTCCTCGAGATTTTCCGCGCCCTCGCCGATCTCACCGGGCTGCCTCCGCCGCGCTTTCGCGTGCCGTACGGCGTGGCCTGGTTTGCCGCCTGCTGCATGGAGGGTGTGGCGCGCGTGACGGGCAAGGCGCCCGCGGTGCCCCTCAACGCCGTGCGCATGGGACGCAAGCGCATGTACTTCAGCCCGGCAAAGGCGGTGCGCGAGCTCGGCCTCCCCCAGACGCCTACCGCGGACGTCTTCCGCGACGCTGTGGCTTGGTTCGTCGATCGCGGCTACGCCCCGCGTCCCCCGAAGGCGGCATGAGCATCGAGGCGAGGGAGCACCATGCCATCACCCCAAACATCCCCACGGCGCATGGCTGCGCCGGCACGACCCTCGAGGTCGTGCCCACGTGAACAGGGGGCAGTGCGGCGCCAAGACATCGCGACGGGGCAGGGCAGCGGTGGCACGCCCGTCGAGGTCGTGCCGGCGCGAGAAGGGGGAGTGCGGGGTCACGCATCGCCACGGGCAGGGCAGCGGTGGCACGACCGTCGAGGTCGTGCCGGCGTGAGAAGGGGGAGTGCGGGGTCACGCATCGCCACGGGCAGGACGGCGGTGGCACGACCGTCGAGGTCGTGCCGGCGTGAGAAGGGGGGAGTGCGGGGGCCATTTCGAGGCCCCCGCAGTTAAATGAACCCGACCCAATTCGTTTCGAAGCTGACCCGCAAGAGTCGCTCCAACTTCTTCTACGCCTTCCTCTGCCTTCCGCGTCCCCAGCGCGAGGCCATCTACGCCGTCTACGCCTTCTGCCGCATCGTGGACGACGCGGTCGACGTGGGCCATGACCGCGCCGTCCAGCGTAAGGAACTGGAACGCTGGCGGGGCGAGATCGCCGAGGTCTTCGAGGGCCGGCCGGAGCATCCCGCGGCCCAACGGCTGCAGGAGGCGGTACGGCGCTTCCGCATCCCGCGGGAGGCGCTCAACGAGATCATCGCAGGGGTGGAGATGGACCTCGACCGCTCCACGTACGACACGTTCGAGGAGCTCTATCCGTATTGCTATCGTGTCGCCTCCGCGGTCGGACTCTGCTGCATCGAGATCTTCGGCTATACGGACGTGCGAGCTCGAGCGTACGCGGTGGACCTCGGGGTAGCCCTTCAGCTCACCAACATCATGCGCGACGTGGAGCCCGACGCGCGGGCCGGCCGCGTCTACCTCCCCCAGGAGGATCTGAAGCGCTTCGGCGTCACGGGGGAGGACCTAGCCGCCGGGCACTATGGCCCGGCCTTCGTGCGGCTCATGGAGCATCAGGCGGCGCGCGCCCACGCCTACTACGAGCGGGCGTGGGCCGCGCTCCCCCGCGCCGACGTCCATACTCTGTTCGCCGCGGAGATCATGGGCCGGACCTACTTCGCCCTGCTCCGGCTCATCGAGCATCGCCAGTTC
The DNA here is from genome assembly GCA_035311385.1 of Candidatus Methylomirabilota bacterium. Taxonomy (GTDB): domain Bacteria; phylum Methylomirabilota; class Methylomirabilia; order Rokubacteriales; family CSP1-6; genus AR37. The sequence goes on along the minus strand of DATGCY010000108.1, from coordinate 5,146 downwards.
CGCGTCTTCGGAGAGCGGGTGAGCGTACCCACGTCGCGGAAGCTCGTCATTGCGCTGCGGAGCTGGATCCGCTCCCGCTGGGGCGAGCGACGATCATGAAGGCCGGCGTCTACACGGGGCGGGGCAGCCTCGAATTGCTCGAGTGGCCGGAGCCCGCCTTGGGGCCGGGGGAGCTGCTCGTCCGCGTGCGCGGCTGCGGACTCTGCGGATCCGACATTCTAAAGGTCACGAGCCCGCACACGAAAGCGCCCGCCGTCTTCGGCCACGAGGTGGTGGGCGAGATCATGGGCCTCGGCACGGGGGTGACGCGCTTTCACGCAGGCCAGCGCGTGGTCGCCGCGCACCACGTGCCCTGCTTCGCCTGCCATTACTGCCGGCGCGGCAGTCCGTCGATGTGCCGAGAGTTCAAGCGCATCAATCTCGACCCCGGCGGCTTCGCGGAGCTCTGCCGTGTGCCCGGGCCGAACGTGAACCACGCCACCTTCGCGCTGCCGGACGCCATGAGCGACGAGACGGCCTCCTTCACCGAGCCGCTGGCCTGCTGTCTCCGCGCCGTTAGGCGCTCCCGGACGGAAGCGGGGGACACGGTCGTCGTGGTCGGGCTCGGTTCCATCGGATGCCTGCTCATCCAGGCCTTCCGTCTCGCCGGCGCCACCGTGTTCGGCGCCGATATCGATGGCTCTCGCCGGACTCTCGGCCGTGAGGCAGGCGCTCGCGTCTTCGAGGCGGATGCCGATCTCGATAGCGCGCTTGACGAGGCCACGGAGGGGCGCCGCGCCGATGTGGTGATGCTCACGGCGGGCGGCGCGGCGCTCCTGCCCTGGGCCGCCGCGCACGCTCGCGACGGCGGCCAGCTCCACTGCTTCGCGGGCGGAGCCGGGGACAGCCTTCCCCTCGCCCTGGGCGAGCTGTACCATCGCGAGCTCACGCTCTCCGCCACCTACTCTTCGTCGCCCGCCGAGCTCGGCGAGGCCTTCGAGCTCCTGCGCAGCGGTCAGGTTACCGTCGAGGGGCTCATCACGCATCGCCTGCCCCTCCACGAGCTGGCCCGAGGGGTGGAGCTGATGCAAAGGCGCGAGGCGGTGAAGGTGTACATCCGGCCATGAGGGCGCAGGTCTTTTACGGTCCGGGCGATCTGCGTTTGGAGGAGCTCCCCGTGCCGAAGCCGGCCGTCGGTGAGCTGATCGTGCGGGTGGAGGCCGCGCTCACCTGCGGCACCGACGTGAAGGTGCTGCGGCGCGGTCATCCCGTGATGATTCCGCACGTGCCGACGGTGTTCGGCCACGAGCTCGCAGGCACGGTGGCCCGTGTCGGTCGCGGCGTAGCCGACTTCCGGGAAGGAGACCGCGTGGTGGCGGCGAACTCCGCTCCGTGCGGCGGCTGCCGCTTCTGTCGGATGCATCGCGAGAACCTCTGCCAAGACCTTCTCTTCGTCAACGGAGCCTACGGCGAGTACATCGCCTTGCCGCCCCGTCTGGTGGCCGCCAACGTCGTGCGCCTCTCGGCCTCGCTACCCGCGCGGCGCGCCGCCTTCGCCGAGCCGTTGGCCTGCGCCCTCCTTGGCGTGGAGCGGGGGCGGGTGGCGTGCGGCATGACCGTCGCGGTGATCGGTCACGGACCGCTCGGCTGCCTTCTCGCCTTGGTCGCCGCGCAGCGGGGCGCCCGCGTCATCCTCGTCGGCAAGCCCGGGTGGCGCCTCGATCAGGTGCGTCGGCTCGGCATCGCAGAGTGTGTCGACACTACGCAGGCTCCCGATCTCGCTGTCGTGCTGCGCCAAGCCACGGGCGGCGCCGGCATCGACGTAGCCATCGACGCGACGGGGCGCCCCGAGGTGTGGGAGCAGGCTATAGCGGCTGTCGGCCGCGGGGGGACCGTGGTACTCTTCGGTGGTTGCGCCCCGGGAACGACCGTGCGGCTGGACACGCGACGGGCGCACTACGAAGAGCTCACGCTGGTGGGAGCCTTTCACCACACGCCGGCGTTGATCCGGCAAGCGGTGTCGTTGCTCGAGTCGGGTAGCCTGGTGCCGGATGGTCTCCTGACCCACACCATGGCGCTCGGCCAGGTGCGCGAGGCGCTGGGACTCATGGATCAGGGACTGGCCCTCAAGATCTTGATCGAGCCGTCCACTGCCTGAGGAGACTATGGCGACCTTCCCATTGCAGGAAATCGTGCTGGCGGGGCCTCGGGGCTTCTGCGCCGGCGTGGACCGCGCCATCGACATCGTCGAGCTGGCCCTGCAGGTGTGTCCGCCCCCCGTGTACGTGCGGCGCGAGATCGTGCACAACCGTCATGTGGTGGAAGCCCTTCGCGCCAAGGGCGCGCACTTCGTGGACGAGCTCCACGAGGTGCCCGACGATGCCACGGTGATCTTCAGCGCCCACGGCGTTTCCCCGGCCGTGCGCCACGAGGCGAAGGGGCGCGGACTCCACGTCATCGACGCCACCTGTCCGCTGGTGACCAAGGTGCACCTGGAAGCCATCCGCTATGCGCGGGAAGGCTACAGCATCGTGCTCGTCGGGCACGCCGATCACGACGAGGTGGTGGGGACCATGGGGGAGGCTCCGGAGCGGATGTTCCTCATCGCGCATCCCGAGGAGGTGGATCGCCTCCAGGTGCCCGACCCGGACAAGGTCGCCTACCTGACCCAGACCACGCTGTCCGTGGACGATACGCGCGACTGCATCCAGGCGCTGCGCCGCCGCTTCCCGAAGATCGTGGGGCCGGCCAAGGACGACATCTGCTACGCGACCCAGAACCGCCAGGTCTCGGCCAAGACGGTGGCGGGAGAGGTGGACGTGCTGCTCGTCATCGGGGCCGCCAACAGCTCGAACGCCAACCGGCTCGTGGAGGTGTCGACGGTGATGGGTACGCCTTCCTACCTGATCAACGACAAGAACGACATCCGCACGGAGTGGCTGGAAGGAGCCAAACGGGTCGGGGTGACGGCGGGCGCCTCCACGCCGGAGTTCCTCGTCACGGAAGTGGTGGAGGCGCTTCAGCGCGAGCGCCACGCGGAGGTGCGGGAGGTGCACGTGGTGGAAGAAGACGTGCGCTTCGGTCTGCCCAGAGAGCTCGAGGACATCGCCCGCCAGACCGGCAAGACGCTGCCTCCGCGCAGCGGTGCGCCGGTGAGCCAGTAGCCGTGCGCCTCGTCACCTTCCGTCGCGGTCGCGGCGAGCCCAAGCCCGGAGCCGTGTGGAACGAGGCCGTGCTCGATCTCGGCGGTCTCGCCAAGGATCTCGCCGTCCAGCGCGGCACGGTGCGGCGTGGACGCGGAGGCTTTCCGAGGAGCCTCCTCGAGATGATCCAGGGCGGCGAGACGACCATCGCCCTCACCCGGGAGGCGTGGGAGCACGGCAAGACCCTCGTGGAGCAGCAGGCCATCGAGGAGCTGGCCGGACGCAAGCTCGCCTATCCGCTCAAGCGGGTGCGCCTCCTCGCCCCCATCCCGCATCCCGCCCGCAACGTCTTCTGCCTCGGCCGCAACTACGCCGATCACGCGGCGGAGCGGGGGGCCGCCGTCCCCGAACATCCCGTGTACTTCACCAAGCCGGGCACGGCGGTGGTTGGCCCCGGGGACGACGTGGTGCACCACGCGGTGACGAGCGAGCTCGACTACGAAGTGGAGCTGGCCGCGGTCATCGGGACGGGCGGCCACGACATCAGCCGCGCCGACGCCCTCAAGCACGTCTTCGGCTACACCATCATCAACGACGTCACCGCGCGCGACCTGCAGAAGCGGCACACCCAGTGGTTCAAGGGCAAGTCCCTCGACACTTTCTGCCCCATGGGCCCCGTGCTGGTGACGGCCGACGAATTGCCCAACCCGCAGAGCCTCAACATCGTGATGCGCGTGAACGGGCAGATACGGCAGTCGAGCAACACGAGCAAGATGATCTTCCCCGTCGACCAGTGCATCGAGGTCCTCTCGCTCGCCATGAGCCTGCTCCCCGGCGACATCGTCGCCACGGGCACGCCCGACGGCGTGGGGGCGGCCACCGGCAACTTCCTCAAGGCGGGGGATCGCATGGAAGCGGAGGTCGAGAAGATCGGCGTGCTCGCCAACAAAGTCGTCCGGCCGTAGTCGAACCCACCTCAACGGAGAGGGGGACCCGTATGTCCATCGCCCAGACACTCGTGCTGGCCCTGGCCCTCGTGCTCGCCCCGCTCGTTGCCCACGCGCAGCTCATGATCATCGGCAACGACGACAAGATCACTGTCGACAAGACGGGCAAGCTGATCCGCCGCCCCCCCGGGAAGGACTCCATCTCAATCGTTGACATCAGCAGCCCCGAGGCGCCGAAGATCGTGGCCAACCTGCCGCTCATGAACTCTATCGTGGGGCCGCCCACCAATCTCGCCATCACCCCCGACCAGAAGCTGGCCATCGTGGCCAACTCCGTGGACTGGCAGAAGGACGGCGACGAGTGGAAGCAGGTGCCGGACAACAAGCTCTACGTCATCGATCTCACCATGACGCCGCCCGCCCACATCGCCACTGTCGACGTGGGCAAGCAACCCTCGGGCCTCAGCATCAACAAGGCCGGGACCCTCGCGTTGATCGCCAACCGTGCCGACAACTCGATCAGTGTGGTCTCCATCTCCGGCAAGGAGGTGAAACTGATCGACACGGTACCCATGGGTGAGCAGGTCTCCCATGTGGTCTTCACCCCCGACGGCAAGCGCGCCCTCGTGGCCAAGTTCCCCGGCCACAAGGTCGCCCTGCTGGACGTGGACGGCCAGAAAGTAACGTACGACAAGTACGACATGCCGGTCGGGCTCTGGCCCTACAACGTCGACGTGGCGCCCGACGGCAGCATCGCGCTCACCGCCGACAACGGTAACGCCGGCTCATCCGATGGCCACATCGACACGGTCAGCGTGATCGATCTCGAAGCGACGCCGCCGCGCGTGATCGATCGAGTGGCGGTGGGCGATGCTCCCGAGGGCCTGGCCATCAGCCCCAAGGGCAATCTCGCTGCCGCCGTGCTCCTGCGTGGTAGCGAGAAGGCCTGGAATTCCTGGTACTACAACCGGAACGGCAGCGTGGTCATCCTCAAGATCGATGGCAAGAAGGTGACGCGGCTGGACGAGGTCGAGGTGCGCGGGCTGCCCGAAGGCGTGGTGTGGAGCGCCGACGGCA
>DATGCY010000107.1:0-2431 GCA_035311385.1 Candidatus Methylomirabilota bacterium | reverse complement strand
GGCCCGAACGAGGTGCCGCAGGTGTATAGCAGCTCGCGTGGGCAGGGGTAGCCATCGCAACGATCCCCATCAATGACCTTTCTGCCGACGGCGACCCAGAGTTCCATTAGGACGACACTTTTTCGCGGCCGGGATCGCTTGGGCCAGAAAGAAATTGATTCTGACGTGGGCTAAGAGATCGTAGGTGCCCGAAGGGCCGTTCTGTCCCCGTCGGTTTGTTCCCGCTTGGCACAGCCGGGAGTAGCATGCCGCTCCCCTTGTCTCGGCCGCCGCGTTGCCGCAGGATTGGGCGGTGGAATCGCGCCTGCACGCCGAGATCGAACCGGTACGGCTGGGATCGCGCCCGCACGCCGAGGCCGAGCCATTGCCGTCCGTGACGCTCGCGGAGGCGGGCCGCGCGGGCGCGCGCGCGACCACCGGGGGTACGAGCACGCCCTGGCTCCTCTCCCCCGCGATCGACTTCTGGCTGGTGTGCGCGGGCGGCGGCGCACTGCTGCTGCTGATCGCGCTCGCGCTCGTGTGGCACGGGAATCGCGAGCTCGCCATGGCCGATCTCTTGCTGGCCGAGCTCCACTTGGGCGCGACCTACGACGCGATCGCCCGACGGCGACTCTGGCGGCGCATGCCGGTCACGGTCTTCGTGGTGCCGCTCGCCATCGTTGCCGCCACCTACGCGGTGAGCCTCCAGGGCCACCCCGTGCTCGTCGTCACCGCCATCGTCTACGTCGGCGCGTGGCACCGTGGGCGCCAGAGCCTCGGCATCGCGCGCCACTACCAGCGGCAGGTCGGCGGTCCGGTCTCGGCATGGCATCGCCGGCTCTTCTCGGCCGCCGTCTACCTGCCGATGATCGCGGCTCTCGCCTACTTCACCGCGACGTCGCCGGTCTGGGAGGGCGAGGAGTATCTGGCCTACCCCCTGGCGCCCGGCCTCGTGTGGACGCTCGCGGCGCTGGCGGGGGCGAGTCTCGCGCTCTACCTCGGCTGGACGACGGGCCGCACGGGGCTGGCCGTCGCGTCGGGAGCTTCAACGGTGCATCCAGCCGAACGCTGGCTGGTTGTCGCGAACGCGGTGGCGTTCGGGAGCGCGTACGTGATTGGGGCGTGGACCGAGGGATTCCTGCTCGTGATGGTCATCCATCACGAAATCCAGTACCTCGCCTTTACGTTCGGGATCGCGCGTCGCCACGCCCCGGCCGGGATCGGGCGGCTCGCCCGGAACGTTCGCCTCCTGTTATCCTTCTCGCTGTGGCCCCTGGTCGGGATCGGGAGCTGGGCGCTTTGCCAAGGCTGGGACCCGCCGGAGGCGCTGCTCCCATTCCTGTCCGCCGGGCTCCTCGCGCATTACTGGCTGGACGGGCGCATCTGGACCCGTCGGGCCCGCAACCTGTCGCCGCAGTAACCCTGCCAGCACCGCCTGTCGTGGTGGATCACTGCCAATAGCTTCGTGATCTCCTCAGCAAGTTCCACTCATCCATCAGGTTCCCTACGCAATGTTCCAAGCCGCACTTTCAGAGGGGGACTCGAACGCGACTTCGAGTCCCCAAGGCTCACTTCGCGGGCCCGTGATACTGACGACGAGCCGGCCATTGCTGAGCCGACCCGTCGCTCGCGCATCTACTTTGTCAACGCGTCGGCCCCTGCTTTGGCGACTTGCGCGTCCTACTCCGAGGCGGCACCGGACACGCCGACCGCGCCGACGATCTTCCCGTCCCGGGGACGCGTGGCCTCACCGCTCCGATATCGGCGCCGGCGGCAGCGGCACGCCGCCCGGGCCTTGGGCAAAGTCGAGCGGCGAAATCGCCGGCTGCTGACCAATGCCGGGCTGGCCCCAGTCGCACACGCCACCCGGGAAGGCAGTTTGCAAGCGCGTCCACTGGGCAGATGTGAAGACGACCGGGAAGTACTCGGCCGGGTTGAGTGGCTTCAACTGGCACTTCAGGATGTTTTCCGCAAGCGGACCCCCGGCGATCTGACGAGGCGAGGAGTGTTTCGCCAGTCGCGGATCGGCGTCGCACGTCGCCGCGTCGGTGACCGGAGTCGTGAAGTTCGTGTCGCCGGTCAAGTAGCAGAGATCGAACGCAGTCGTCGGTTTCGCCTCGATGACTTCGGCCTGGGTGCGCACGGAGTTGAGCGTCTCCTTCGGCGCGATAATCGTCAGCTTCGACAGCCAGGTATCCATGGTCAGGAACGACTGCAAGGTCACGGCCGTGAACTGCGCCGGCGTGGCCGGCAACAACCCGGTGCCATAGCGCCACATCACCTGGTTGCCGTGATTGCCAGCATTGGCCGCGTCGATGCGGGCACGCTCCGAGAAGCTGCGCCAGATGTAATGGATGCCCTGCTCGTCCCAGCCGCGCGAGTCGATGATCGGCAGCTTACCGAGGTTCTCGCCGCTGGCCACGATACCGGCCCGGTAGGCGATGTCGAGCGC
>DATGCY010000106.1:0-16959 GCA_035311385.1 Candidatus Methylomirabilota bacterium | reverse complement strand
CTCGGCCTTTGAGCTACACGGCGCCTTCCGCTCTCGCGAGGTGACACGCGAGGCCTTCTTCTCCCTGATGCGTCTGCTCCACTTCGTCGGTCATCCCGTGCCGCGCCATCGGCGCCGGCGTTTCGGCAATGTGCGCCACTCACATGTCCTGGGATTTCGCCGCCTGCCTCGCGAGATGGTGGGGGGGTGGAGCCGCCTGTTCCGGGGCGAATCGAGACACGCTCTCGAAGCGCTCGCTCTCGAGCTCACCGAGCACGCGGGCGCCCGGGCGCGCGCCGCGGAGATCCGCGAGCACTTGGTTGCCATCGACCGCTTCTTCGAGTACGAGGCCTGCACGCTGGCCCGAGTCATCGCGGCTACAGGCCACCGAGGCTACCCGGTCAGCCAGCAGGAGCGGGACCTGCTCTTCGCGACACGCCGCGAGGCGAGCGCCCTCGAAGAGGCCTCAGTGGAGCGCAGCGATCGCTGAGCCCCCCGCGGCCGCGAAGGTGACCACGAGCCAGGGCGGCCCATGCCAGAGCGCGAGCAGGCCGAATGCCGCGAGGGCGAGGGCAAAGTCCGCCGGTGAGTGGATCGCGCTCGTCCACACGGGGTGATACAGCGCGGAGAGGAGCAGTCCTACCACCGCGGCGTTGATGCCTCGCAGGGCCGCCTGGAAGGAGACGCGCGTGCGCAGCACGTCCCAGAAGGGCAGCGCGCCCACCACAAGGAGGAAGGCGGGCAGGAAGATGGCGATGAGAGCGAGGGCGGCCCCCGCCCAGCCGTTCATCACCGCCCCCAGGTACGCCGCGAAGGTAAAGAGCGGGCCCGGCACCGCCTGAGCCGCCCCGTAGCCTGCCAGGAACTGCTCGTTCGACACCCAGCCCGGCGGCACCACCTCGGCCTGGAGCAGAGGCAGGACCACGTGGCCGCCGCCGAACACGAGGGCGCCCGCCCGATAGAAGCTATCGAACACGGCGATCCACGAATGGGGCGCGAAATAGCGTCCGAAGGGAAGGCACACGAGGAGCGCGAAGAGCACGCTCAGGGCGCAGATGCCCAGGCCGCGCCCGATCGGCGCCCTCACGTCGGGGACGGCCAGGCTCGGCGACTCGCGGAGCAGTCGCCAGCCGATGAATCCTGCGACGGCGATCACCAACACTTGTGCCCCGGCGGTTGACCACGCGGTCAAGATCACCGCGGCGAGCATGGCGATGGTGGCGCGTTCGCGATCGGGACACAGGGTGCGGGCCATGCCCCACACCGCCTGCGCGACGACGGCCACCGCCGCCACCTTGAGGCCATGTAGCCATCCCGCGCTGGAGAGATCGGTGCCGCGAATGCCGAGCGCGAAGAGGGTCAGGGCGAGGGCGGACGGCAGAGTGAACCCGATCCAGGCGGCGAGGCCGCCGAGCAGCCCGGCGCGTAGAATGCCGACGGCGATGCCGACCTGGCTGCTCGCGGGTCCTGGGAGGAACTGGCAGAGGGCGACCAGGTCTACGTAGGTCTGCTCGTCGATCCAGCGGCGCCGCGCCACGTACTCCTGGCGGAAATAGCCCAGGTGCGCGACGGGGCCGCCGAACGAGGTCAGCCCCAGGCGTGTCGCCACCGCCAGGACCTCGAGCGCTCCTCCCGGATGCGCCTCGGTCACGCTCGCCTCGCCGTGCATGGACATCGATCGTCCTGCGGATTCTAGGAGGTCATCCGGGGTCGAGGCAATGACCGAGTGGCGAGGGCGCGCGTGGGACGTAACACGAATGCAACGAGCGGTGCGCGGCTCGAGGTTGCGGAGCCCGCCCTACGCGGTCCCACCCCCGCCGAGGATCCAGGCGTAGTCGAGAGCGATCTCGCGCAGATAGTCGTAGCGGCCGGAGGCCCCGCCGTGCCCCGCGTCCATGTTGATCTTGAAGATGGTGGAATCCGCGCCGCCGTTGAGGGCGCGCAGCTTGGCGATCCACTTCGCGGGCTCCCAGTACATCACCTGGCTATCGTTCAGGGAGGTCTTGCAGAGGATGGCGGGATAGGCGCGGGTGCTCAGGTTGGTGTACGGGCAGTAGCCGTTCATGTACACATACTGCTCGCGGATCTTGGGATTACCCCATTCCTCGAACTCGCCCACCGTGAGGGGCAGTGTCTCGTCCAACATGGTGTTGATCACGTCCACGAAGGGCACGCGGAGGATGGCGGCGCGGCAGAGGTCGGGGCGTAGGTTGAGAACGGCCCCCATGAGGAGGCCGCCCGCGCTGCCGCCCTCGATCACCAGACGCTCGCTCGACGTGTAGCCTTCCTTGGCCAGATGATCGGCGCAGGCGATGAAGTCGGTGAACGTGTTGCGCTTCTCCATCATCCGGCCGGAGTCGTGCCAGCGCTTGCCCAGCTCGCCTCCGCCCCGGATGTGGGCGATGGCAATGGTGTAGCCGCGGTCGAGGAGACTCAGCCGATTGGAGGAGAACGTCACGGGATAGGGCATGCCGTACGCGCCGTAGCCCGTGAGGTAGAGAGGCGCGGTGCCGTCGCGCGGGCTCTCCACCCGGCAGACGAGGGAGATGGGCACCGCCACCCCGTCGCGGGCGGTGGCCCAGATGCGCTCGGAACGATAGCGCGTGGACTCGTAGCCACCCAGTACCTCCGTCTGCTTGAGAAGCACGCGCTCGCGGGTCAGCACGTCGTAGTCGAAGACGGAGGCGGGCGTGATGAGCGATTGGTAGCGGAAACGATAGACCCGCGTGTCGAACTCCGCGTTGGCGTCCCCGCTCGCCTCGTAGGTCGGCTCGGGAAATTCGATGTGGTGAGTCGCCCCGTTGGCCAGCCACGTGATGTGCAGGCGGATGAGGCCGCTCTCGCGCTCGTGCACGATGAAGTAGCTGGAGAAGGCCTCCACGTCTTCCAGCATTACGTTCTCGCGGTGGGCGACCAGCTCGGTGAAGCACTCGGGGCGCGGGTCACTCACCGGCGCGGCCACCAGCCGGAAGTTGCGCCGGCCTCCGCCGTTGGTGCGGATGTAGAAGCGGTCACCGCCGTGGTCCACCGCGTACTCGTGGTCCTTCTCGCGCGGCAGGAGCTTCCGCCAGTCAGCCGTCGGGTCGCTCGCCGGGAGATAGCGCCACTCGCTGCTCGTGAAGGAACCCGCCGCCAAGAACACGAAGTCGCGACTACGCGAGCGCTCCACCCCGATGCGAAAGAGCTGATCCGTCTCCTCGTAGACGAGCTCGTGACCGGGCAGACCCGGGCGATGGCGCCAGCAGCGGTACGGCCGCTTCGCCTCGTCCTCCGTCACGTAGAAGATCGTCGCGTTGTCGGCCGTCCACGCCACCGAGGACACCTTTTCGATGATGCCGGGCAGCAGCGCGCCCGTGCGGAGGTCTTTCACGTAGAGCGTGTACTCGCGAAACCCGGTGACGTCGGTGGAATACGCGAGGCGATGGCCGTCGTCGCTGACGGCATACGCGCCGAGCGAGAAGAAGGGATGGCCGGCGGCGAGCGCGTTCAGGTCGAGGGTGATCTCCTCCAAAGCCTCCAGGCTCCCTGCCTTGCGGCAGTAGATCGGGTACTGCTTGCCCTTCTCCGTACGCGAGTAGTAGAAGTGACCGCCCCGGCGATACGGTACGGAGGAATCGTCCTCCTTGATGCGACCCAGCATCTCCTGGTAGAGCGCCTCCTGGAGGGCCTCGGTGGACTGCATCATCTCGGCGGTATAGGCATTTTCTTCGCGGAGATACGCGGTGACCTCGGGGTTGTCCTTCTCACGCAGCCAGAAGTAGTCGTCCTGCCGGATATCCCCGTGGAGCATGTCGATTTTGGGAATCTTCTTCGCGATGGGTGGGGTCGGCATGGCCTCGACTGTACGGGCCGACGGCGGGTTGTCAAGGCGCCCGGATATGGTATATCCGCAGCATGGCCCCGCCCAATCCCTTCCTCAACACGCCCTACGGCGCGTATCTCGCGCGCGAGGTGCCGCCGCCCGACGACGAGCTGACGCGAGTGGGGCCGGGCACGCCATGCGGCGAGTACCTGCGACGCTTCTGGCACCCCGTGGCCTTCGCGCGCGATCTGCGCGACGTGCCCCTGCGCATCCGGATCATGGGTGAGGATCTCGTAGTCTTCCGTGACACGAGCGGGCGCGTCGGTCTGCTTCAGCTCCACTGCGCGCACCGGGGCGCCTCGCTCGAGTACGGGCTCATCAGCGAGCGCGGCCTCCGCTGCTGCTATCACGGCTGGATGTACGACGTGGACGGCCGCATCCTGGAAACACCGGGTGAGCCCGCCTCCAGCACTTTGAAGGAGCGCCTCTGCCAGGGCGCGTATCCCATCCACGAGTTTTGCGGGCTCGTCTTCGCCTACATGGGACCCCCGCACAAGAAGCCCGCCTTCCCGCTCTACGACACCTTCGACCTGCCCGGCTACACGCTGATGCCCGCGGGCAAGTTCGCCCTCCCGTGCAACTGGCTCCAGATCAAGGACAACAGCATGGATCCGGTGCACACCTCGTTCCTGCACGCCATCTCCAGCGGCTATCAGTTCACGGAGGCCTTCGGCGCCCTCGCCGAGCTCGACTGGGAGGAGACGCCGTACGGGATGATGTACATCGCCACCCGGCGCATCGGGGACCTCGTGTGGGTGCGCGTGGCCGACTTCATGGCCCCCAACGTCCACCAGTTCACGCGGGAGATCGAGGACGCTACCCGGGAGAAGGCGGCGAGCCGTCCCGTGGTGATCCGCTGGGCCGTGCCCATCGACGACACGCACACGTGGAACATGGAGCTGGCCCAGGTGGATCCGGCCTGGGGGCTCACCCCGGAGCAGATCGGCAGCCCGGGCTTCGGGCAATCAGACGACCGACCCTACGCAGAGCGCCAGCGGCATCCCGCGGACTTCGACGCGCAGGCAAGCCAGCGAGAGATCGCCGTGCACGCCCTCGAGCATCTCGCGTCCACGGACCGCGGTGTGATCATGTTCCGCAAGATCGTGCGCGACGGCATCCGCGCGGTGGCCGCCGGCCGCGAGCCGCGCTTCCTCCTGCGTACGCCCGTTCCGCCCATCCACACGGCGTGCCAAGACATGGTGCTCCGCATTCCGCCCGAGGCGGATCCCGTCGCGGATGCGCGGCTGCTCCGGGAGACGGGGCGCAAGATCGCCCTCGGCCGCTGATCGCGGCCTGGCCGCTCCCGTCTCGCGCCGCCGTCCCGCGACCTTGTCAAGAACGGCGGCTGGGCATAGGCTTGGCCTTCCCATGTTCACGTCGGGCGAGATCATACTCCGAAGCAGCCTCCGTGCCTGAGCTGCCCGACGTCACCGTCTACGTCGAGGCGCTCGACGCGCGCATCCGCAGCGCCACGCTCGAGCGCGTGCGGCTGGCCAGCCCCTTCGTGGTCCGCTCGTTCGAGCCGCCCATCACCGCCGCGCATGGACGCACCGTCAAGGCGTTGCGTCGGCTTGGCAAGCGCATCGTGATCGAGCTCGACGATGATCTGTTCCTGGTCATCCACCTGATGATCGCGGGGCGACTGCACTGGAAGGCGGCGGGAGCCAAGGTGCCGGGCAAGGTGGGCCTGGCCGCCTTCGATTTCTCCACGGGCACGCTGACCCTGACCGAGGCGGGGACGAAGAAGCGCGCGGCCATTCATCTCGTCAAGGCGGAGACCGCACTGGCCGAGCTGGACGCGGGCGGGATCGAGCCTCTCGCCTGCACGGCGGAAGAGCTCAGCGCCGCCATCACGCAAGAGAACCACACGCTCAAGCGCGCCCTCACCGACCCGCACATCCTCTCCGGCATCGGCAACGCGTATTCCGACGAGATTCTCCATCGCGCCAGGCTCTCGCCGGTGCGACAGACGCGCGCGCTCACCGACGGCGAACACGCGCGGCTCTACGAGGCCATCCGCGCCACCCTCTACGACTGGATCGTGCGGCTTCGGGAAGACGCCGGCGGGGAGTTTCCCGAAGGCGTCACCGCGTTCCGTCCCGAGATGGCCGTGCATGGGCGCTACGGTCGCCCCTGCCCAGAGTGCGGCGCGCCCGTGCAGCGCATCCGGCACGCGGACAACGAGACCAACTACTGCGCGAAGTGCCAGACGGGGGGCAAACTGCTCGCCGATCGCGCGCTGTCGCGCCTGCTTCGAGCCGACTGGCCGCGCACCCTCGAGGAGATGGAGGAGCGCCGCGGGTTGACACCCCGGAGTAATATGGGCGGGCCCACAGGGAGGGGGCGTTCATGATGACGGCACTCGAGTTCATCCAGGGCGGGCTCAAGCAGCTTCACGGCAACCTCGACAAGCAGCTCGAAAACATCACGCCTGATCAGCTCCACGCCGTCCCTGCGGGCAACCCCAAGGCCAACACGATCGCCTGGGGACTCTGGCACTACGCGCGCACCGAGGACAACGTCGTCCAGTACATCCTCCAGAACAAGAAGCCGCCCATCTGGGTCGAGGGCGGCTACGCCGCGAAAACGGGCCTACCCGAGACGGCGCAGGGCACGGGCATGTCGACGGCGGAGGCGCAGGCCCTCCGCATCAAGGACCTCGGCGCCTTCAAGGAGTACATGAGCAAGGTGTGGGCCTCCACTGAGGCGCTCATCGCCAAGAACGACCCGGCCCTCCTGGATCGGAATGTGACGGTACGCCCACTCGGCGAGATGCCTGCCCTGCGTGCCCTCGGCATGGTGTGCCTCACCCATGGCATGACCCACTTCGGTGAGATCGAGCTGGCGCGCACCATCGTGGGCGCGGGTCCGGTCTCCAGCGCCTAGCCTTCGAGCCCGGCACTCGTCATGACCGCGCCGGCGACATCGGTGAGCCGCCGCGCGGCCCTGGCGTCTCTTCTCGCCCTCGGAACGCTGACGCCCGCGGCGGCCCTGGCCCAGCAGCCGCCACGGGCTCCGCGCGTCGGCGTGATCGGCGAGCGGTCCGCGAGCGATCCCTTCCTCGCTGCCTTCCGGCGTGGCATGAGCAAGCTCGGCCACGTCGATGGTCGTAACATCACCATCGAGTATCGCTACGCGCAGGGCGCGCTCGACCAGGTCCCTCGCCTCGCCGCGGAGTTGATCGAGCTGAAAGTCGATGTGCTGCTGGTGGGTGGCACGGTGTCCACGCAATCGGTCATGAAGGTGACCCGCTCGGTGCCCATCGTCTTCACCGCGGTGGGCGATCCTGTCGGCAGCGGCATCGTGGCCAGCCTCGCCCGCCCCGGCGGGAACGTGACTGGGCTAACGAGCTTGACCTTCGAGCTGGGCGGAAAGCAGCTCGAGTTGCTCCGGACGGCGGTGCCGACGCTCTCTCGCGTCAGCGTCCTCTACAATCCGCTCAATCCGGCCGCGAAGGTGGGCATCGACACGACGAAGACCGCTGCCGGCACCCTTGGCATCGAGCTTCAGCTCCGTGAGGTGCGCCAGCCGGACAATCTCGCCGGCGCCTTCTCGGCCCTCACCCCGTGGCGTCCGGGTGGCCTGCTCGCGCTCGCCGATCCCGTGTTCGGCAATCAGCTCCCGTGGCTGGCCAAGCTCGCGGCCGCCCAGCGTCTGCCCGCGATCTACCTGCGGAGCGAGTTCGCGGAAGCGGGCGGACTCCTCGCCTATGGCCCGAGCTTGGCCGACAACTATCGCCGCGCCGCCGCCTACGTGAACAAGATCCTGAAGGGCGCGAAGCCCGCCGATCTTCCCGTAGAGCCGCCGACCAAGTTCGACCTCGTCGTCAATCTGAAAACGGCCAAGGCCCTCGGCCTCACCCTCCCTCAGGAGTTGGTCGGCCGGGCCGACCAGGTCATCCAGTAGCCGCGAGCCGCAGGCAACCCGCTCAGCAGCCAAGCTCGTCGGCGAGATGGACGAAGTCGCGGGCGATGAAGTCCCAGTCCTCCTCGGCCTTGAGGTCCTTGCTCTGCCCCGGTCCGTACTCGTGGGGACGCGCGACGAAGCAGGTACGGAGGCCGATCCGGCGTGCGGCGGCGAGATCGCCGTTGTGGGCAGCGACGAGCGCGACCTCGGAAACCTCGAGACCGAGGAAGTCCACGGTGCCCAGGTAGCACTCGGGCTGCGGCTTGTAGTGGCGCGTCACCTCGGCGCCCAGAATCGTGTCCCACGGCAGCCCTGAGCGCTTGGCCATGTTGACCATGAGGGCGACGTTGCCGTTCGACAGCGTGGCGAGAATGTACTTCTTCTTCATGCGCTGGAGGCCGGGCACGGAGTCGGGCCAGGGATCGAGGCGATGCCACGCCCGGCTGAGATGATCCAGGTCTGCCTCGGTCAGTCCCTTGATGCCGAACTCCGCCACGAGCTTGTCCAGGCTCTCGCGATGGAGCACGTCGAGCTTCACGAAGGGACGCCGGCCACTTCGCACCTCGTCCATGGCGGGTTGGTAGAGGCCCCGCCACTTGTCGGCGAAGAGCTGCCAGTCCACGCCCATGATTC
This sequence comes from Candidatus Methylomirabilota bacterium, assembly GCA_035311385.1. Classification (GTDB taxonomy): domain Bacteria; phylum Methylomirabilota; class Methylomirabilia; order Rokubacteriales; family CSP1-6; genus AR37. Next base: position 8,579 of record DATGCY010000106.1, on the reverse strand, counting down.
CCTTGGCGCGCCCGAAGGCTTCGCCCTCTCGGAAGATGCTGGAGCGCCAGTCCACCACTGTGCCGAACACGTCGAAGGTCAGCGCTTTGATCGCCATGGCTAGTCCACCTCGGGGCGCTTGTGCTGCCACGGCCGCGCCTTCTCGAAGGCGGCGGCAGCCTGGAGCACGGTGAGATCGGCGAAGCGGCGGCCCACCACCTGCAGGCCCACGGGAAGACCCGCCTTGGTGAAGCCCGCGGGGAGGGAGCACGCCGGCTGGCCGGTGAAGTTGAACGGATAGGAGAAGGAAGCCCAGGGCAGCCAGTCCCACGCGTGCTGCGGCCAGTGCTCCGGGTTGAGACGGCCGAGAGGAAAGGCGGCCACCGACACGCTGGGCGTCAGCAGCAAGTCGTACTTCTCGAAGAGCGGGCGCATGGAATCCCAGTGGATGAGCTTCTTGCCGCGCACGTCGATGTACTCGGCCGCACTCACCTTCAGGCCGTCCTCGATGCACGCCACGAAGCCAGGATCCATCTTCTCCCGCCACTTGGGCAGGTACGAGCCCCAGGCTCCCGCATAGTGCGCGCACCACATCACGCGGATCATATCGTGCGTATCGGAGAACTTGGTCTGCACTTCCTCGACCTTGGCCCCCAGCTCCTTGAACGCGCCGACCGCTTTCTTGACGATGGCAGCGATCTCCGGATCCACCCGAAGGTTGTCGAGGTTCGGGCTCCACGCTACGCGGAGGCCCTTCACGCCGCGGTTGAGCTTGCCGACGTAGTCCTCGGGCGCGCCGTCGAGCGCGGTACGATCCCAATCGTCGGGGCCCGCCATGATACTCATCATGAGCGCGGAGTCGGCCACCGTGCGTGTCATGGGGCCGTTATGCGTCGTGTAGTCGTTGTTCGACACGGGCCACTGTGGCACCCGCCCGTAGGACGGCTTGTGACCGAACACGCCGCAGAAGGCAGAGGGCACGCGAATGGAGCCCGCGCCGTCCGATCCCTGGTGGAGCGGACCGAGACCGGCGGCGGCCGCCGCTCCCGCGCCGGCGCTGGAGCCGCCCGTGTTCATAGCGAGGTTCCAGGGATTGTGCGTGTCGCCCGTGAGCGGGCAGCCGCTCAGCGCCTTCCAGCCGAACTCGGGCGAGGTGGTCTTGCCCGTGAGGATGCCCCCCGCCTCCTTGAGCCGCCGCACGAAGGGCGCGTCATGGTCGGGCACGCGATTCGCGAAGATGTACGAGCCCGACATGGTCCGCACGCCCTTGGTGAATGCGAGGTCCTTGATGGAAAACGGAATGCCGTGGATCGGTCCCAACTTCTTCTTCTTCTTCATCACCGCCTGCTCGGCGGCCCGCGCGCCCTTCATGGCCTCGTCAGCGGTGATGGTGCAGAAGGCGTTGAGCTTGGGATTGAGTTTTTCGACGCGCGCGAGCACCGCCTTCATGAGCTCGACCGGAGAGAGCTTCTTCGATCGAATGAGCGGGATCAGCTTGGTCGCCGGGATGTAGCAGAGTTCGGTCGAGGTCATACCGTCCTCCGGGCTCGTTGTGATTGCGTGGGCCGCATGGTAGCACGACGGTCGGGGCGGTTTGCCGCCGTGCGCGGAGGAGGGTCTAGCCGGAGGGCTTGCTCCGGGCGGAGACGGGCACGACCACGGGTAGCTGGCCGCGGCGCTCGATGCGGTAACGCACGGCGGTGAGGCGCGACGGGCAACAGAGCGGATCGGCGGCCGTGTAGCGGAGGAACGTCGCCTCGATCGAGCTCGCCGAGAGCAGGCGCACCTCGCTCAGGGCGCCGTCGGTCCGCGAGTCCATGAGCCTGGGCGACAGCGTGCCCGCGAAGTGGTCCTGCACGAAGACGAAGGCCTGGTAGTCCCAGGGGCGGCACATCCCGTCCACCGCAGCTTCGGCGAGAAGCACGGTGGTGTCGCCCTTGACCCGCGCCGGACTGTAGAGCGACCAGCCGGCCGCCACCACGTCACGCTCCGCCGCCGTCTCCGGCTCGCGCACGGAGCTCGCGCAGCGCGGATCGCGGGGTGCGGTGCCCTTGGGCGGAGGCGCCGTCGGCACGGCAGCACCCGCCTGGTTCCAGGGCGCGAGGGTGGCGTCCAGCCAGGCCCCGGTCTGCGCGGCGGCGGGCGAGATGCCGAACAGGAGCACGGCCACCATCAAGAGAGAGCGTGCGCGCACGTCGGCCGGGGAAGGTATGCTCTCCACGGCGAAAAAGTATCCCACAGGGAGGAGAGGCGATGTCGCGGACCGAGCGCCCGCATCCAGGCGCAGACATGGAGCGCTTCGTGCGGGAGCAAATGGCCTTCGTGGGCCTGCACGAGGAAGACGTGCAGCTCATCCGGCGTACCGCGCCCCTCGTCCTCAAGCACGAGGCGGCAATCACCGCCGCTCTCTACGAGCACTTCCTCAAGTTCCCCGACACCGCGCAGTTCTTCCTCGCTGAGGACGGCACGCCGGATCGCACCCGCATCGAGCGGCGCCGCCACAGTCTCGGCCGCTGGCTGCGAGAGACGGCCGAGGTGGCCATCACCCATGGCTTCGTCTACTACAGCCTCGCCGTGGCCCTCTCCCACAGCCACCGCGAGTACGGGCCGGGTGGCAAGATTCCCGCGCAGTTCATGGTAGGCGCCATGAGCCTGACCCAGAGCGCGCTCGCCTCCGTCCTCGTCGACGAAATCGCCGATCCGCGCGAGGCGCTGGAGGCGGTGATGGCGTGGAACAAACTCCTCCTCGTCCAGCTGAGCGTGCTTCTGCTCGGCTATCTCCTGCCGCCGCGCGAGGCCCGCGATTGACACGTCGGGGGCCTCACGGCATAGTGTCCGCGTGACCAAGCCCAGCACGGTTGGCGAGCTGCGCGCGAGCGGATACACGAGCAAATCGGTCAAGCAGGAGCTCAGGGACAACCTCGTCACGCGCCTCAAGGCGGACGCACCCCTCTTCCCCGGCATCGTCGGCTACGAGGAGACCGTCCTTCCCCAGGTGGAAAACGCGCTGCTCTCCGGACAGGACATCGTGTTCCTTGGCGAGCGCGGCCAGGCGAAGACCAAGATCGCCCGCCTCATGGTGAATCTCCTCGACGCCGACGTGCCCGCCCTCGCGGGATGCGAAACCAACGACGATCCCTTCGCGCCCATCTCTCAGGTGGGGCACCAGCTCATCGCCGAGCAGGGCGATCGCGCCCCCATCGTGTGGCTGCCTCGCGACCGTCGCTATGGGGAGAAGCTCGCCACCCCCGACATCACCATCGCCGACCTCATCGGCGAAGTGGATCCCATCAAGGTGGCGGAGGGGCGGTATCTCTCCGACGAGCTGACCATCCACTACGGGCTCCTCCCCCGCACCAACCGCGGCATCTTCGCCATCAACGAGCTGCCCGACCTCGCGGAGCGCATCCAGGTGGGGCTGCTCAACATCATGGAAGAACGCGACGTGCAGATCCGCGGCTACAAGGTGCGCCTGGCTCTCGACGTGTTCGTGGTTGCCTCCGCCAACCCCGAGGACTACACGAACCGCGGGCGGATCATCACGCCGCTCAAGGACCGTTTCGGCTCCCAGATTCGCACCCACTATCCCAGGCGCATCCAGCACGAGGTCGACATCATGGAGGCGGAGCGTACGAGCTTCGTCGATCCCGTGGAGACGCGGGCGCCCGAATACATGAAGCAGATCGTGGCGGAGCTGACGCATCTCGCGCGGCGCTCCTCGGAGATCAGCCAGCGCTCCGGCGTCTCCGTGCGCGTGAGCATCTGCAACTACGAGAACCTCCTCTCCAGCGCGCTCAAGCGCGCCATTCGCCTGGGCGAGCCGGTGGCCTCGCCGCGGGTGAGCGATCTCGACGCCATGGTTGCCTCCACCTCGGGCAAGATCGAGCTGGAGGCGGTGGGCGAGGCGAGCGAGGACAAAATCCTGAGCAAGCTCGCCCAGAAAGCGGTGCTCAACGTCTTCAACCGCGCCTTCACGGGCAGCGACCTCGACGACGTTGTCAGCTCGTTCCAGGGCGGGATGAAGGTGGACGTCTCGGACGTGATGCCCTCGGACGCCTATGTGCGGCAGATCGGCGAGGCCCGCCCCATCCATGCCGCGTGCAAGAAGCTCGGAGCGAAGGATCCCGCCTCTGTCGCCTCTGCGGTGGAGTTCGTCCTCGAGGGACTCCATCTATCCCGAAAGCTCAACAAGGACGTGAAGTCCGGCCAGACGAGCTACCGCAGCTAGCCGCTCCCCTTCGAGGTCGGCGACGATATCGTGCTGTGCCGTACCGAGGCGGACTGATTATTCGCGAACCAACGGACGCGAGGCGGGTCGGGGCCCGTCGCCGTGGGCCGACGCTACCCGTCCCGATCGCACGCGCGGCACCCGTGAATAATCAACCCGAGACGGCGGGACGCGGAGCGCGACCGAGGGCGGCGGCGATGGAATCCACGTCGTAGACGCAGCCGCCCCAGGTCCCGCCGCCCGCCTGCTGGAGAAGAGCCCAGAGGCGCGTGTCCTCGGGCAGGCTTGCGTCAGGCGCCAGATCGGGACGCGGCGCCCGGCCGGCGAGGACGCGCGTGCCTTCTTCGGGGCCGAACAACTGCTCGCCGTGGCCCACGAGGTCCACGCTGCCCTCGAGGCGATTCCGGTCCACTACGATGCGCACAAGGTCTCCCTTGAGGACGCGACCGATGGGCCCACCTGCGAGCGCCTCGGGTCCCACGTGGCCAATGCAGGCGCCCGTGGAGACACCGGAAAAGCGCGCGTCGGTGACCACCGCGACCTCCTTACCCCAGGTCAGGTGCTTGAGAGCGGCGGTGATCTGGTAGATCTCCTCCATGCCCGCTCCCAGCGGGCCGCGGCAGATGAGGACGAGGACGTCGCCCGGCCGCACACGTCCCGGTCCCGTGCTCTTGATGGCCGCGATGGCGTCACGCTCGCGCGTGAAGACGCGGGCGGGTCCCGTCTTCCGATAGACGCCGTCGGCGTCGACCACGGTGGGATCGATAGCCGTGCTCTTGATCACCGAGCCCTCGGGGGCGAGATTGCCGCGCGGAAGCGTCACGGTGCTGGTGAGGCCCAGCCGGCGCGCGCGCTCCGGGCTCATGATGACGTCGTCGGGATCGACGCCGTCGGCGACCTGAAGTCGCTCGCGCAGCGCGCGTCGCCGATCGGAACCTTCCCACCAGTCGAGTACGCGCCCGAGCCGATCGCCCGACACGGTGAGGGCATCCAGGTCGAGCAGTCCCTCGCGGCGGAGGTGCAGCATCACCTCGGGCACGCCTCCCGCGAGAAAGACGCGCACCGTCGGATGATTGCGTGGCCCGTTGGGCAGCGCATCGACGAGGCGCGGCACGCGGCGGTTGATCTCGATCCAGTCTTCCACGGTCGGGCGCCGGAGGCCCGCCGCATGCGCCGCCGCGGGCAGATGGAGGAGGAGGTTGGTCGAGCCGCCGAAGGCCGCGTGGACGACCATGGCGTTGCGCACCGCCGCGTCCGTCACGATGTCGCGCGTAGCCAGTCCCCGTGCCTGGAGGCTAACCATGGCGCGCGCAGCGCGGCGGGCCATGTCGAGCCACACGGGTTGGCCCGACGGCGCGAGGGCGGAGTGCGGCAGCGAGAGACCGAGCGCTTCGCCCACCACCTGCGAGGTGGCTGCGGTGCCGAGGAACTGGCAGCCGCCGCCCGGCGAGCCGCAGGCGCGGCAGCCGAGATCACTGGCCTCCTCCAGCGTCAACTCACCGTGGGCGAAGCGCGCGCCGATGCTCTGCACCTTGCCCGCGTCCTCGCCGTCGGTGGGCGGCAGGGTGACGCCGCCGGGCACGAGCACGCAGGGCAGATCGCGCATGGCGGACAGCGCGAGCATCATAGCGGGCAGGCCTTTGTCGCAGGTGGCGATGCCCAGCACGCCCTTGCGCGTGGGCAGCGAGCGGATGAGCCGGCGGAACACGATAGCCGCGTCGTTGCGGTAGGCGAGGCTATCCATCATCCCCACCGTGCCCTGCGTGCGACCGTCGCACGGATCGGAGACGAACCCGGCGAAGGGCAAGCACTCGAGCCGCGTCAGCTCCTCAGCCGCCGCTTGCATGAGGAGCCCCACTTCCCAGTGACCGGTGTGATAGCCGAGGGCCACGGGGCGGCCGTCGGCCGCGCGCACGCCGCCTTGGGTGGACAGCATGAGGTATTGCGGGCGCCCCAGCTCGCGCGGGTCCCAGCCCATGCCCGCGTTCTGGGTCAGCCCGAAGATGTCGCCGCTCGGGCGGTCGCGCAGCATCTCTGCGGTCAGAGGCAGGCGGCCGCGCGGACCGGGTGCCGCGCTCTTCACTTCGAAGAGATCGCTGGTGGACTCCACGATCTCCGTAAAGCCGAGAGCGAGAGATCTGGTGCTCATGCGTCAAGCGCGACGACGTCGCGTGCCATGCCGTCTCCTCCATTGTCAGTACTGGCCATCGCTTCGGTCCAGCGAGTGCGTAGATAGCATACAAGCCCGGACGAGTCACGGCGGGCTCCGCCATTGTCCGCGAGGCGCGCGCGTGGCGTATCATAGGCCTCCACTCATGTCTCGTCTCTTCCGGTTCGCCCCGGACGTGACCGCCGGCAGCATCTCGGCGCTCGTCACCCTCAGCTATTCCATCAGCTACGCCGTCCTCATCTTCAGCGGGCCGACGCTGGAGCCGTTCCTGGCCCGCGGCTTCCATGTCGCTCTCGTGGCGGCCGCCCTCGTCGCCCTCGTGGTCGCGCTCAAGAGCTCCTTCCCTGCCGCCATTGCCGGCCCCGACTCCAACGCCAGCGCCATCCTCGCCGTCATGGCCGCGGGCCTCACGCGAGCGCTCGCGGGCACGCCGGGCGAGCGGGTGGCCAGCAGCGTCGTCCTCATGCTCATCCTGACCGCCGTGCTGTCCGGCCTCATCGTGTGGCTTCTCGGCCTGCTGCGGTGGGGGCGGCTCGTACGGCTGATTCCTTATCCGGTCTGCGGCGGCTTTCTCGCCGGATCCGGCTTTCTCCTGCTCGCCGGCGCCTTCAAGGTCCTCACCGGCCAGTCGCTGGGTTGGAGCACGGTCCACCTCCTCGCGGAGGAGCCGGTGCTCGCCTGGGGCACCGCCTTCGCGGTGGCCATCACGCTCCTCGTGCTCACTCGCGTGGTGCGTCACTTCCTCGTCCTGCCCGGCGTCTTCGTCACCGCCATCGTCGCCTTCTATCTCGGGCTCTGGCTCAGTGGTCTCACCATGGCGGGAGCGCGGACCGAAGGCTTGCTCATGACGCCCATCGAGACGGGCGGCGGCCCGTGGTGGCCCTCGCTGGAGGTGTCGTGGCCGGCCCTGGTCACCGAGTGGCGAAACTTGCTCGCCATGCTCGTGGTGGTGGTCGTGACCATCCTCCTCAACGCGGCGGGGCTCGAGCTGGCGACCCAGCGCGAGGTCGATCTCGATCGCGAGCTCCGCGCGAGCGGATTGGCGAGCCTCGTCTCCGGGCTGGGCGGCGGCATGGTCGGCTATCTCTCGGTGAGCCGAAGCCTCCTGAACGCCCGCGCGGGCGCGACGAGCCGCGCCGCCGGCGTCTGGACGGCCGCGCTCTGCGCGGGGATCGCTCTCTTCTGCATGCCCCTGCTCTTCTACTTCCCGCGGCCGGTCCTCGCCGGCCTCCTGATCTATCTCGGTGTCGCGCTGCTTCGCGAGTGGGTCTGGGACACGTTCTTCAGGCTGCCCTTCCGCGAGCACGCCCTGATCGTGGCCATCCTCGTCCTGATCGCCGCGCAGGGGATCATCACGGGCGTGGTGTTCGGCCTGCTCGTCGCGTCCTTTTTCTTCGCCTACAGCTACAGTCGGGCGACATATATCCGCCACGATCTGTCGGTGGCCCGTCATCGCTCCAACAAGGAGCGCACCCTGGAGGACACCGCGCTCCTCCAGGAGCGTGGCGACCTCGCTCGCGCACTGTGCCTGCAGGGCTATCTGTTCTTCGCCCTCGCGAGCCGGCTCGTGGAAACCTGCCGTGACCTCATCGTGCAGGCCGGCGTACGTTACTTGCTCCTCGACTTCAGGATGGTGCAGGGGCTCGACGCGTCGGCGGCGCTCAGCCTGAGCAAGCTCCATCAGCTCTGCGGTCGCTATCGCGTCACCTTGATCCTGAGCGGGCTCCGGCCGGAGCACCAGGCCGTCCTCCAGCAGATGCGCTTCCTGCCACACTCGGAGATTCACCTCGTCTCGGACCTCGATCGAGGCATGGAATGGATGGAGGATCGCCTGCTCGCGGGCGCCCACGGCTTGCCCGGCACGACATCCGCACCCGTGCTCGCGCTCGGCAACGGGACCCACGGTGACGCGGCGGGCGCGGACATCCGCGGCATCCTCGCCGCGCACTTCTCTCCCGACGCACTGCAGGTGCTCCTCGGCCTCTGCGAGAGGCTCGACATCCCGCAGGAGACGATGCTGATGAGGCGGGGCGACGCGGGCGACGCGCTCTATTTCGTGGAGCGCGGCGAGGTCTCGGTCATGGTGCACCTCGAGGACGGCAAGCGGAGGCGGCTGCGCACGCTGGGTCCCGGGAGCATGGTGGGCGAGATGGCTCTCTACTCCGGCCAGCCCCGCTCGGCCGACGTGGTGACGGAGACACC
>DATGCY010000105.1:0-8373 GCA_035311385.1 Candidatus Methylomirabilota bacterium | reverse complement strand
GCCGGCTGTGTGTGAAGGAGAGGTTGGTGGCGATCCGGTGGTGATTGACGACCAGGTGGGGATCGAGACCGGAGACGGGATCCTCCCCCCGGATCCGAAAAACGCCGCCGCGTTTGGGAGTCTGAGCTTGGGCGGCGTCGGGTTCGAGCAAGGCGGCCGCTGGCCCGATCGCGCCCGCTCCGGCGAGGGTGGCCGTCAGTTTGAGCACGTTGCGACGGCTAAGGTTCATTCGGTCCTCCGGCGGAATCTGCATTCCCGTCAGGCCGGACGCTTCACGCAGCCCTTGGGCTTAAAAACGCGCTGGGTCGGTCCCTCTCCTGAGTGGGTGAGCTTATCATGGGGTCCCGCCGCGCCTGGTGACTCACGGAGGTGTCTCGGCTCGCGCGAGGTCGTGTAGAGTCGGGAGGCGCATGCCCGATCCATCGACACCTTCGCCGGCCCCCGGGCGTCTGGGAGCGTTCCGGCACCGGGACTTCCGGCTCTTCTGGGGCGGGCAGCTCGTGTCTCTCATCGGCACATGGATGCAGAGCGTGGGGCAGTCGTGGCTCGTCCTGGAGCTGACCGGCTCACCCTTCCAGCTGGGGCTGGTGAACACGCTCCAGTTCACGCCCATCCTTCTCCTGTCCGCAGTGGGCGGCGCCCTCAGCGACCGCCTGGGCAAGCGGCGTATTCTCCTCGTGACCCAGGCGACCATGATGGTACAGGCCTTCGTGCTCGCGCTGCTCGTGCGGAGCGGCCACGTCCGCTACTGGCACGTGGCTGTTCTCGCCACGATCTACGGCGTGGGCCGCGCCATCGACATTCCCGCCCGTCAGTCCTTCTTGAGCGATCTTGTGGGCAAGGCCGACCTGCCCAACGCCGTCGCCCTCAACTCTGTGGTCTTCAACGGCGCGCGCATCGTGGGTCCGGGGGTGGCCGGGCTTCTCATCGCGCGCTTCGACGTGGCGGTGGCGTTCTTCTTGAACGGCGCCAGCTTCGTCGCGGTGCTGGCCGCCCTCCTAGCCATCCGCACCGAGGGCCATCCCGATCCCGCGGGGCGGCTCGGCATCCGGCAGGGGCTGATGGGCGCGGCCCAGTACGCGCTGAGCACGCCGGCGGTGGGCTTCACCCTCGCGCTCCTCGTGGCGGTGAGCCTGCTCGTCCTCAACTTCAACGTGGTGGTGCCTCTCATCGCGCGCGACGTCCTGCACGAGGGCGCCCAGGGCTTCGGTCTCCTCATGTCCGCGCTAGGGGCAGGCGCCATCGCGGGAGCGTCGGGCATCGCCCTGCTCCGGCGCGATCGGCCGCCGCTATCCTTCCTGGCGGGCTCCGCGGCGCTCCTCGCCGTCGGCGTCGCGCTTCTGGCTCTGGTCGGCCGCTTCGGGGTGGCCGTGGCGTTGCTCACCGTGCTCGGTTGCCTACAGATCTACTTCACGACGAGCTGCAACACCACGCTGCAGCTCATCACACCGCACGCCCTACGCGGCCGCGTGATGGGACTCTACGCGCTGGCCTTCGCGGGCATGACGCCCTTCAGCTCGCTGCTCGTGGGCACCATTGCGGAGCATCTGGGCGTGCGCGCGGCCTGCGCCTTCGGCGGGATCACGGGCCTCGTGGCGATAGGCGCGCTCGCCCTCGTCGCCCTGCGTCCTCGCTAGCCACTCAGGACGCGGCGGCTAGCCGCCGGCGCTGCACCACGGCGGGATACCAGTTGCTGAACCAAATCGCGCCTCCCAGGGCCGCCAGCGTCGCGCCGATGTCGATCCAGAGCGGGATGGCGGGTATCCACTCGGCAGCGGCGTCTGCGGCCACCATGACCGCGAAGGCGACCGCCCAGGTGGCGCTGATGATGACGTTGGTGGTGAAGAAGACCGGCAGGACCCAGAACTGCTCGGGCACCCGCTCGCGCGCGTACTGGATCGTGAAGGGCTGGCCGATGGCGAGGGAGACGAGGACGATGGCGAGCAGGCCCACGTCGACGGCGAGGCGCACGGTGGGCACCGTCCAGTTCGGCGAGCCGATCCATGTGTAGGCGGTTAGAAGCGCGAAGAGTGCGAGGGTGCCCATCTCGAGGATCTTCACTGCTTCTCCGCGCCGGCGCATGCGTGCGAGGAGCACCAGCGAGGCCATGAGAGCGCCCAGCAGGCCGGCGATCGGCGAGTGGAGCCGCATCAGCACGAAGAAGACCGCGAAGGGGGAGAGGCTCAGCAGGATGTTCATGAGGCGCGCCTCCGTCGGCGAGTGATGCGCGGCTCCGCGGGCACGCTGGCGCCGGAGGAAAGCAGGCGCATCGCCTCTCGGTGAATAGTGCGGAAATCCGGCTTGCTGGGCAGCTTTCCCGCCAGATGCAGCACGATGAGCCCATGCATGGTCGCCCAGAAGACATAGCCGAGGAGCTGGGGATCGCCGTGTAAGATGCCCGCCTCCACGAGCTTCTCGAGCGCAGCGCTCATGAGATGCCGCGCGCGGGTGGTGGCGCGGACCAGCTCCGGATAGCGGTCGGGGTGCGGCTGCGAGAGATCGAACATCAGGCGATAGGCTTCGGGCTCGCTCAGCGCGAAGCGGAGGTACGCCTCGCCCACCGCGCGTCCCTTCGCCTGCAGATCGCCGCGCGTCTTCCGCCCCGCTGTCTCCAGAGCCACCCCGAAGCGGTCGAAGGCGGCGGTACGCACGGCGGCGAGGATCTCGTCCTTGTTGCGGAAATAACGGTACGGGGTCATGGGGCTGCAGCCGAGGGCGTCGGCGAGCTGCCGCATGCTCACGCCGTCACGGCCGGCGGTGGCGAACTTGTGCTGGGCTACCGCGCAGAGCCGCGCGCGAAAGGCGTCGACTTCGGCCGCGGAGAGGTTCTTGGGCATGCCCTCAGGCGTCCGGCGGCTGCGCGCGCGGGAACTCCCGCACGAACTTGAAGAAGCGCGCGAGGTGCCGGTCGGAGGCCACGAGCACGCGCGGGCGAAACCGGATGGTGTCGAGCACCGGCGCGTCCTCGGCGATCAGCCGCTGCACGAATCCGCGAAGGTTCTCGAGCTTGGCCGTGTCCTCCGCGGCGCCGGTGGCGGGCACCCCGTAGGCGTAGAAGCCCATGCTCTGCCCGTGCGCCATGGGCGCGCCGCTGAAGAGCATGAACAGGTCCTCGCCGCCGAAGATCAGATGCTGGGAGAATGTGTTCACGCCCGTGATGAGGCCGTGCTGCACGAACGACGGCGTCTCGATCCGGTACTCCATGTGGTGCTCGGTCACCGTCACCGCGTCGGGATCCACGGCGGACAGTCCGTGGAGCGCGCGGAGATGCTGGAAGTCGACCCCGTTCGACACGGCGACCCAGGGATCGACCGCGCGCGTCCCGCGGAAGCGCGCCTCGTGGCAGATCTCGTGCTCCGTCGCCCCCGGGATGCCGGGCACGGGAAAGAGCGGCCTCTCGCCGTTGAAAGCCCAGACGAGGCCCCAGGCCTCCGCGCTCGGATAGGTGGCGATGCGCGCGCCGGGGGGAATCTTGTCGCCGGCGGGGATGTCCACGCAGCGCCCCGCGCAGTCGAAGCGCCAGTGGTGATAGGCGCAGCGGATCTGTCCGTCGACCACCTGGCCCACGGAGAGATCGGCGCCCAGGTGTGGGCAGAAGGCGCTCTGCACCAAGGCGCGGCCGTCGACGTCGCGATAGAGGATCACACGGGTGCCCAGGAAGTCTCGGCCCACCACCTGACCGGGGACGATCTCGCTGGCCACGGCAAGGGGGAACCAGGACTGGTGGAAGCCCTCCGCCGTCTCTTCCTGCGGCTTGATCAGGGTCTGGGGTGCGCTCATGGGGCGCCTCCTTGGCGTCGTGAGATCGCGCGTTCGTGCGTCTATAAGTGGACACCGTACATTTACACTGTAAACACGTCAAGCAGTTTTTTTCCGACCTCGCCTCACGCTCTTTAGGAAAGGCGGGGGCGGTCTCCCTCGACGATGATTCGCCACAGCACGCGACTCTGGCGGCGATCGTAGTCGCCGTGGGCCCGATGCATGGTGGCCCGATCGTCGATCACGAGCACATCGCCCTTGCGCCAGGCGTGGTCATACACGATCTCCGGCTTGATCATCCGGTCGAGGAGGTCCTTCATGTAGTCTCGGCTCGCCTCGGGCGTCATGCCGCTGATGTGGGTGGCCTTGGAGATGTGGAAGTACACCGCGCGTGAGCCGTGGACGGGATGCGTGCGCACCATGGGGTGCTCGACGGGCCTGCCGTACTTCTCGCGGTCCTCCGCGCGCGTGTCGGCATGGCCGTCGAGCCCGTTGAACGAAGTCAGCCCTTCCAGGCGATGGCGCTCGGCCTCGGGTAGGCCGAGATAGGCTGCGCGCATGCTCGCCACGCTGGTGCCACCGCCCGCCGAGGGAATCTCCACGCCGTAAAGAATGGTGGCGGCGGGTGGCCGCTCGCGATTGGTGTGATCGGTGTGCCACTGCTCGGCGGGCTGCTGGCCGTTGCGGTGCCAGATCATCCCGATCAGCGGGTGGTCCGGCATGTTGTGCTGCGAGTAGTGCTGCTCCATGGGCGGCCCGAAGATGGAACCGGCGGCCAGGTATTGCTCGGGCGTGAGCGATTGGTTGCGAAACACCAGCGCCAGGTGCTCGGCCAGGGCGCGGTTGAGGTCGTGCCGCGTCGGCTCGTCGAGCGGCCGGCTCAAGTCCACGCCGGCCACCTCGGCGCCCAGCGAGGGATGGAGCCGAGTGATGTGGAGATTGCTCATGGCGACTCCTCCACGCTAACCGTTGTAGGAGCGACGGCCATGATCGCGCAGCCAGAGCCTGACCAGATGACGCTTCCGGTCGGGCTCCGGCCAGTCGCGGAAGCCCGTTCGTTTGTGCGCGATCTGGCGATTGTTGAGAAACTGCATCTGTCCCGACTCGAAGTGGAAGTCCATGCAGAGATCCGAACGGTCCATCGTGCGGTCGAGCTCGTCCAGGGCAGTCTCGCCCTCGGCATCCAGGGGCACGCCGGCCAGAGCCTGTCCGTTGCGGACTTGGAAGCGCGACAGCCGGCCGTGCAGCCGACCCGACTCCACCTCGAAGATCGGGTGATGCGTCACCATGATGTCGTCGGGAGCGTGCTCGCGCTGGCGGTCGAAGTAGAAGGGCCGGTACAGGCGAGGGAGCACCTGGGGGCGCCGGCGCCGGACCTCGTTGTGCGCCGACACGAGACTCACGATGCGGCTCACCCCGCCTTCCATGGCCGGATGCAGGCAGAGCAGGCCCACGTACTCGGGCGGGCAGAGGTTGTAGCTGTTGTCGGTGTGGAAGCTCTGCTCGGCGTTGGTGATGTCAGGGCGCACGCCGTTACCGGGCGGGCGTCCCGTGTCCCGCACGTCGTAGACCATGGTGCCGTCCCACTTCTGCGCCACCGGCCGGGCGATCAACGAGGAGAGCAGCCAGAAAAGGGCGACGGCCTCCTCGCGCGCAATGCGCTCGAGGGGCAACCGGTCCACGATGGCGAAACCGGGACCGTGCGCGAGCATCTGGCGAATGTCCGCCATGGCGCGCCGGCAGTGTCCGAGGTCGAAGTCGACGGGATCGAGGGCGAGGACAGGCAGGGGATGCGCACGGAGCTGGGCGGCGGCGCCCAGGAGCTCGGCCGAGCAGGCCTCGCTCAGGCGCATCCAGCCTTCGACCGGCGCCAAGGTCGCCCGCGTCCACGCGATCTGCCCGTCGATCTCTCGGTCGATCATGCCAGGCCCAACTCTACCCCATCGTGCTGCCCATCGTCCTCGCGGCGCGGAACCCTATAGGGCGCGATCCGGTTACTGCGTCTTCAGAGTTTCTTCATGCCCGCTCGGTAAAATCGTCGTGGTGGCATGAAGGCGCATCGCTACACCACGGTGAATCTGCTACGCTCCTAACCGTTTTCACTCCTTATAGGAGAGCAGGTAGACAGACATGAGGAGGATTCGTGAGCCGTCATGCGATGGCCGTGCTCGTCACCATCGGCTTCAGCGTGGTGGGCGTGATCGGCGACTATTTCCTGAAACTGGCCAGCCAGCACGTCATGCCGCTGCGGAACCGATGGTTCTACGTGGGCTTCGTCGTGTATGCCTCGACGGCCTTCGGCTGGGTCTTCGTGATGAGGCACATGAAGCTCGCCGCCGTCGGCGTCGTGTATTCGATCTCGATGATCGTGCTTCTGACGGCCATGGGCTCGATCAGCTTCGGAGAAGCCCTCGGCGCACGCGAGGTGGTCGGTCTGATCCTCGCCATCGCCTCCCTCTACCTCCTGATGCGGTTCGCCTGATGAGCATCATCGTGGCCGCGTGGAGTGGTTGCTCCGGTTGGGCGGGTGTCCTATCGTGAGAGACGCTCGGGAGGCGGAAGACATGAACGATCGTGACGAAGCCCGCCGGTCGCCCGCCGATCTCGCCGAGGCGCGAGCCTGGCTGGACGCGCTGGAGCAGCTATCGACGGCGGAGGAGCGCGAGAGCAAGCGGCTGCGCGATCGGCTCGAGCTCTTCCGCCAGTTCGTGGAGAACAGCCAGGGTCTGGTCTGCAGCCACGACTTGAGAGGCACGCTCCTCTACGTGAGTCCTGCCTCCGCCATGGAACTCGGCTATGCGCCGGGCGAAGGCGTGGGCCGTAACCTTCGCGAATTCCTCTCGCCCTCCGTGCGCCCCTTCTTCGACACCTATCTGGAGCGTATCCGCGAGAAGGAAGCGGACCGCGGTCTGCTCCGCCTGGTTAGCCGGCGCGGCGAAGAGCGCCTCTGGGCCTACCGAAACGTGCTCTACCGCCCTCCCGACGGCGAGCCCTACGTGATCGGCCACGCGGTGGACATCACGGAGCGGCATCATCTCGAGTCGCTGCTGCGCGAGAGCGAAGATCGCTACCGCACGGTGATCGAGGGCCTCGAGGAGGGCGTGCTCTTCAAGAGCGCGAGCGGGACCATCTCGGGCTGGAATCCGAGCGCCGAGCGCATTCTGGGCTCTGCCCTCGAGAGCCTGGGTGTCGACGCCGTCAGGGACGACGGCTCGCCCTTCCCGCCAGAGGAGCAGCCCGACGCGCTCGCCCTGCGCACGGGGCTACCGTCACCACGGCTGCTCATGGGCATCCTGCGCGAGGGCGGCGAGCGTACGTGGATTCTGGTGCGGGCGCATCCGCTGATTCGCTCCAACGACGACACGCCCCACGGCGTGGCCATGTCGTTCGTCGACATGACGGAGAAGCGTCGTCGGGCCGCACTCGCCGGCGTTATCACCATCTGTCTCTACTGCAAGCGGATCCATACCGAGGATGGCACCTGGCTGCCCGTGGAGATATACGTGCGCGACCACTCCGAGGCCCAGTTCAGCCACGGCCTCTGCGCGGAGTGCACGCCGCGCATGCGCCAACAGTACCGCCTGGGCGAGTAGCCGCTTCGGCTCAGGGATTGGCGGCGAGGAAAGCGCGCGCCTGCGCCACTTCCGGGCGTGTCGAGCCCGGATCCGCCATGGCCACCAGCTTCGCGTAGTAGCGCCGCGCCTTCAGCTTGTCGCCGGCTTGGGCGGCGGCCCGCGCGGCTCCGTAGTAGCCGCGGAAGCGCTCGGGCTCGCGCACCTGTGAGGCTTCGTACTCCTTCAAGGCATCGGCGGGGCGCTTCACCTCGAGCAGCATATCGCCGAGCGCCTCTCGGGCGGGCACGATCCGTCCCGGCGTCACGATGTGCTTCTCGCTCTTGTCCTCCATGTCCGCCGCCGCGCGCATGAGAGCAAGCGCCTCGTCAGGCTTGCCCTGGGCCAGCGCCGTCCAGGCCGCACCGCTCACTCGGCTCACCTCGACCTCCGTCGCCCAGTACTCGCTCTTGGCCGCTTTCAGCGCGTCGCGCAGCTTGACCAGCTCCTGCACGTTCTGCTCCGCGGCCGCGGGATCGCCGCTGCGCGCGGCGCCGAGGGCGCGCGCATAGTACGTGAGGGCCACCGTGAAGGGCCACTGGCTCGGGTTCGGCGTGAGGCCGGCCGCCTGCTTCCAGTCGCCGCGCTCCACCGCGTAGCGTGCGGGCATGGCCGACTGCGCGTAGGGGCCGGCGAAGCGCAGGGTGGCCACGCCGGAGGCCGCGGCGCTGTCCTCCAGCACGCGCCGCGCATCGGCATCGCGGGCCAGCTGCAGGTACGCGTAGACCATGTAGTCCATGGCGTGGAGCTGCTCGTCGAAGTCCCGGTCGCGCTTGGCCGCCACGGCGGAGCGCTCGTTGGTAGCGGCCGACTCCGTCCACGCGCCCACGCGCGTGAAGATGTGCGACGGCATGTGGAGCGCGTGCGGAGCGGAGGGTGCGATGCCCGCATAGAGGCGCGCCGCGGGCAGCCCCTTGGGCGCGATGGGCGGCGCGTCGTAACTGTGGATCAAGTAGTGCGCGATGCCCGGGTGATCGGGATGCCTGGCGAACTGCACCTCGAG
>DATGCY010000104.1:0-9044 GCA_035311385.1 Candidatus Methylomirabilota bacterium | reverse complement strand
GTCAGGTGCGGGAAGAGATTGAATTGCTGGAAAACCATGCCGATGCGCCGCCGGTGCCGCGCCACCTCGGCGTCGCGCAGCTCCACGAGGCCCCGCGCGGTCTCGCGATAGCCGACCAGTTCCCCGCACACGCGGATGCGCCCGCGCTGGATCGTCTCGAGGTGATTGAGACAGCGGAGCAGTGTGCTCTTGCCGGAGCCGCTCGGTCCCACCACCACCACGACCTGGCCGCGCCGCACTTCCAGATCGATGCCGCGCAATACGTGGAAGTCGCCGTAGAGCTTGTGGACGCCCACGGCCTGGACGGCGAGGTCATCCATGACCATCAGCGCGCGTCCTGCTCGAGGAGCGCGCCCTCGATGGCGCGGGAGGGCCGGCCCGCGACGGGGCCGTACGGGCGGCCGAAGTGCGCCTCCAGGCGTCGTTGCACGAGGCCCCACAGCGTGGTCAGGGCGAGGTAGTAGCACGCGGCCACGATGAAGATCTCCAGCACCTTGAACTCGAGCTGGATCAGCATCTGCGAGCGCCGCAAGAGCTCTTCCAGGGAGATCACGGAAGCGAGGGAGGTGGTCTTGAGCAGCCCGTTGAAGTTGTTGCCGAGCGGAGGAATGATCACGCGCGCGGCCTGGGGCAAGATGACCACGCGAAGCATGGTCCGGTACGGCATGCCCACGGCGCGGGCGGCGTCGAACTGCCCGCGCGGCACGGAGAGGATGCCCGCGCGGATGATCTCCGCCAGGTACGCGCCCTCGTTGAGACCGAGCCCGATGAGGGCGGACTGGATCACGGTGAGCCGGATGCCGAGCTGGGGCAGCCCCGTGTAGATGATGATGAGCTGGACGAGGAGCGGCGTGCCGCGCATGAGCCAGATGTAGAATCGCGCGACGTCGCGCAGCACGCGATGGCGCGATAGGCGCAGGAGGGCGGCGGCCAACCCCAGAGCGAGGCCAATGGCCATCACGGCCACGGACAGCCACACCGTGGTCCACGCGCCCTCGAGCAGATATGGGTTGAGCAGGTACTTCTGAAAGGCCGCCCAATCCCACCCGGCCATCGCGCGCGCTGGCTCCCCTAGGGCAGGTCAGGACCCTTCAGCTCGAGCATCTTGCCCGGGACCTTGGCCACGCCATAGCGATCGAACAGCGCGTCGTACGTGCCGTCGGCCTTCATGTCGTTCATCACCTTGAGCACGGCCTGGGCGAGGTCCTTGTTCTTGGCGGCTACGGTGGCCGGCGAGCCTGCGATGCCGGACAAGGCCCGCTCGAACTCGCCCTTATCCTGGTAGAACTTCGCCACGGCATCCACGCTCACGACCGCCTCCACCTGCCCCGCCCGCAGCGCCTGGTAGGATTCCGCGAAGGTGTTGAAGGTCTTGATGTCCATTGGCTTGGCACCGGCCTTGACCTGCTCATCGTTGATGCGTCGGATCTGTCGCTCCTCGTAGCCGCCGATCTCCACGGCGACCGGGCGTCCGGCGAGGTCCGTGAGCTGGGTGAGTTTCTTGGGATTGCCCTTGGGCACGGAGACGCTGATGGCCTGCAGCTCATAGGGGATCAGGTACATGATCTTGGCTCGCTCGGGCGTGAAGAAGAGCCCGGTGACGATGAGATCCCAGCGGCCGCCCTGGAGGCCGGGGATCTGCGCGTCGAACTGGATGTTGACCCAGTTCATCTCGAGCCCGAGCCGCTTGGCGATCTCATTGCCGAGCTCGATGCGCATGCCCTGGAGGTTGCCCTTCTCGTCGATGTACTGAACGGGAGGCAAGGTCGCGTTGGTGGCGACCACGAGCTTGCCGGGCCGCACCACGGCAGGTGGCGTCACCACGGGCGCCGTCGGATACTTGGCGGCCTGGGCGCCCGCGGCCGCGGGTGCGGCGAGCAGGGCGAGGGCGATGAGGGACGACGTGAGATGCCTGCCTCGACTCTGCATCGCGCTTCCTCCTCTGGTCACACGGGGCGTGGACGACGCGAGATCCCGCCGGCTGGTCGACGACAGCACTGACGGGCCGGAAGGCTTCCCCTATCTACCACGAATCGGGCGGAGCGCGGGACGATCAGAGGCCGCGAAGGGCGGCGAGGCAGGCTTCGAGGGCGACGGCTTCTTCGTCGGTGAGGGCCGCGGCACCGAAGCGGCATCGCTCGTAGGCAGCGGTGAGCCGGGCCACGGCGGCGGCCACCGTGGGAGCCGCCATCTCCACGCGAAGCGAGAACTCGCGCGCCGTCTCGGCGGGACCGCGACGATAGCCGCGGCGGGCGAGGGCGCGCAGAGTCCGCACGTAGAACCGCGGCACGGCAGCCGCAGTGACGCGGTCGGCGGGCCCGGACGAGCGGCGCCACAGCAGCCAGCCCGCGACGATGAGGGCGGCCACGGCAACGGCTGCCACGCCCCGGGGCAGCTCTCGCGCCGCCGTCAGCCACCTACGCGGGCCGCCCCGCCACTCGCTCGCCCCGCGGTGCATGGAGGCGGCCACGCTGACCTGGTCCTTGAGACTCCAGTTGACGACATAGCGGTACCAGCGCATGCGCACGGCATCGACGTAGAGGTTCCAGATCGAGGGCCGGGTCGAAGCCTCGTCGAGGGCGGCGCGCGGCGAAGGATCGAGGGTGACCCAGCCCGCGCCCTCGAAGTAGGCCTCGACCCATGAGTGCGCGTCCTTCATGCGCACCATGAAGTAGCGACCGTAGGGATTCCACTCTCCGCGCTGAAAGCCCGCTACTACGCGAGAGGGCACGCCCACGCTCCGGAGCATCACGGCGAGCGAGGCCGCGAAGTATTCGCAGTTGCCGGAGCGGCGCACGAAGAGAAACTCCTCGAGGGGGTCGAGCGAGGTCTGCTGCTTGAGCACGAGGGAGTAGGTGAAGCGCTCGGACGACAGGTACTGAGTGAGGCGGAGAGCCGCCTCGTAGGGACTGCGGCTACCCTCCGTCACCTCGCGCGCGAGGTCTCGGATGCGCGGGGCCACGGGTGGAAGCTGGAGGAAGCGGCCGAGGCTTCGCGGGGTCGCCTCCACCGGCCACCCGCCCGGCCGGAGACCGCGGGGCGGCGTGAGCTCGAGCTCGGAATCCGCGGCGTACTGCAGGCGCGTCGGCACGGCGGGAAGGACGACGCTGCCCATGTCGTCCATAGCCACCGCGGTCGCCCCCAGCTCGAGGCGAAGGACGCGGGGGGCCACGAACACCGCGTCGGCCCCGATGGGATCGAGGAAGATCTCCTGGCGCACGATGGGCCCGCTGCCGTGCGGAGGGGCGAGGGCGAAGTCGCCCGAGGGCTCTCGGCGCAGGAGCACGCGCTGGCGGGGACCGGCTTCCCACACGCGGCCGTCGAAGCGATCGAAGGCCAGCCCGCGCCAGCGCAGATTCGGCAGGCGCTGCGGCTCCTCGATGCTGTCGGGGAAGCGGACGCGCATCACCACCGTCTGGTCCGATTCGATTTCGCCGTAGGCGCCCAGCTCCACGCGCTCGCTGAAGCCCGAGATGCGCCGGCCCAGCTCGGCGCGGAAGGGCAAGGCGGCCTGCCCCACGCGTGGGATGACGAAGAACATCAGGCCAGCCAGAGCGAAGGTGCCCGCCGCCGCGATCAGCGACATGCCGAAGAGGGGACTGCGGGGCCCGATGCCGCCCATCAGCTCTGCGCCCGTGCGCGCGCGCTCGGACTCCGCCACGACGTGATGCAGGATGAGCATCCACGTGCCGAGCACGAGGAAGGCGATGAAGATGAAGAGGAAGCTCACGTTGAAGGTGACGGCGGAGGCCGCCACCAGCATGAAGAACGAGAGGAAGCCCGCGTCGCGCAGGTCCTTGAGGGAGCGCCGCCGAAAGAGGCGGAGGAGGATGAAGAAGAGGAGGAGATGCACCATGCCGTCGAGCAGGTTCTGGGCGAGGTAGAGGAGATCGATGCCGATGGCGAAGGCCGCCGTGGTGACGAGGGCCCAACCGAAGGCGGGGCGCACCGGCATGCGATCGCGGACCTGGTCGATGGCCCAGCTTCCGATGAGGGCGAGGGCGAGAATGACGCCGCCCAGAGGATCGAGCAGCCCGGCGAGGAGGAGGGCGACCACACCGACCCCGACGAGCAGATAGGTCACGAGCCGGAGGGCGAGGAACGCCGACATCAGTCGAGGTCCACCTGGATTTCCCGGAGGGCACCCGTGCCGCGCCCTTCGTTCTCCCCACTGCTCCGCCCTGCTCCCTCCGGCTCATAGAGGGCGAGCGCGGTGAGGATGCGCCGCGCCTGACCGGGGCCGCGGCCGAGTCGCACGAACAGGCCCGGGCCCACCAGCTCCACGCCCGCGCCCGTGCGCGCGAGATGAGCAACGAGCGAGGCGGCCTCGGACAGCGCCGCTTCCAGTCGCGCGGCATTGTGGGCACCCGTGCCCATGAGTACCACCCGCGTGTCCTCGGTGGTCTCCGCCTCCATCTCCCGCACGAGCAGCACGCGGAGCTTGGCGCTCGTGCGCCAGTGGATGTGGCGCGGATCGTCGCCCGGGCGATAGCTGCGCAGGTTGTAGAGATCGTGGCCACGCCCGCGGCGGCGCACCGCTGCGGTGCCCGCACCCACCAGTCGGTGCAGGGTCTCCGTGGGCAGCGGCCGCACCGCGGGGAACACCAGCACCTCGCGGTCCAACGTCACCCGGGCCGCCTTGAGGAAGAGTCCGAAGGGGAAGCGCGTGGTGAGTCTCACTCCGGACAGGCGCTGGCGCCCGCGCACGGGCAACGAGTCTTCCCAGGTGAGGAGGCGGTCGCGTCCGGCCTCGAGGCGGGGCACATAGATGAAGCGCGTGGGCCCTCCGCGTCCGAGTAACTCGAGGGTGACGGAGTACGAGGTGAGCCAGCGCTTGGTGTTCGCGAGGACGGCGCCGAAGAGAGCGGGCGTGCCCGCATAGATCTCCTCGGGCACGTCGGCCTCGAGGCGGAGCCCGCGCATGGATTGCTCGGAGAGCACGCCCGAGACCACGATAAGGCTCAGGAGGAGCGAGACGAGGAGGTAGAGCAGGTTGTTGCCGGTATTGATGGCGGCGACGCCGATACCGATGACCACGAGCAGGCACCACCACCCGTCGCGCGTGGGCCAGATGGTGCGCCGGGGCCGGAACGGCTGCCACCACCACTCGCTCTCCTTGAGCCGCGGCGGCAGCGTCGGCCACTTCATGGCGGCGGCGCGATGCTCAGCGCGGGACGGGGACGTCCTGGACGATGGCGCGGAGCACGGTCTCAGCGTCCACCGCGCCCTGGCCGCCGACCCCCTTCAGCATCACGCGATGGGCGAGCGCGGGCACGGCCAGGCTTTTCACGTCGTCGGGCACGAGATAGTCTCGGCCGTCGGCGAGCGCGTGCGCGCGCGCCGCGCGCAGGAGGGCGAGAGAGCCGCGGGGGCTCACCCCCAGGGCGAGGAGCAACGAGGAGCGGGTGGCCGCGACGAGGGCCATGATGTAGTCGAGGATCGACTCGTCCGCGCGCACGCCGTCCGCCTCTTCCTGGAGCGCCATCACGTCCTCCGCCTGGAGCACGGGCATCAGCACGTCGAGGCTCGGCTGACCCGCCCCGCGCAGCACCGACTTCTCGTCGGGCGCGTCGGGATAGCCCACGCGGATGCGGAGGAGGAAGCGGTCGAGCTGCGACTCGGGAAGCGGATAGGTGCCTTCGTGCTCACGCGGATTCTGAGTCGCCAGCACCATGAAGGGGCGCGGCAGCGGATAGGTCGAGTGATCCAGCGACACCTGCGCCTCGTTCATGGCTTCGAGCAGGCTCGACTGCGTCTTGGGCGTGGTGCGATTGATCTCATCGGCGAGCACGATGTTGGTGAAGAGGGGGCCCGGCTTGAAGACGAACTCACTCTTCTCTGGCTCCCAGATGCTGACCCCGATCACGTCGGAGGGCAGCATGTCCGAGGTGAACTGGATGCGCTGGAATCCCGCGCCGATGGAGCGGGCGAGCGCGGCGGCCAGCGTGGTCTTGCCCACCCCCGGCACGTCCTCGATGAGGAGATGGCCGCGGGCGAGGAGACCGACCACGGCAAGCCGGATGACTTGGGGCTTGCCGACGAGTGCGCGGCCGATGTTCTGCTCGAGCCTGCGGATCAGGTCGAGGGAGTTGGGCATGGAATTCCACTATACACTGGCCGATCCGGAGACCGGTGCGGTCGCCGGGGGAATAAATTGAGCATGGTCTGGCCCGCTCGACCGATTTTGCAAACCACTTGCCAGCCTCCCGCCGTGTCTTCGTCGTCACACTCGGACATGGCGATCGTGGTCAAACGGGGCGATTTGCGAGACCTGCGCCTGCCATTCTCGCGCAATCCCCCGATTCTCCTTGACTCGCCGTGGCCGCTGCGGCATCTTCGCCGCACTCGCGGGCAGTGCCGCCGAGCGAGCCGCCCCGAGTTGGCCCTGATCTCTTTCCCTCGCTCCGCCCGGAAACACGAAGAAGGAGAGCCTGGATGCCGACCCGCTGCCCCCGTCCCCTCCCGAGCCTCTCCCGCGCCACCCGTCGCGAGTTCCTGAAGCGCGCGGGATTGACCACGGCGGCTCTCACCCCTCTCCTCGCCGGTTCATCTCAGCGTCGCGCCTTCGCGCAAACGGCCTCGCCGTACCCGGATTGGATGCCGCCCAGCCCGAACCCGCCCAAGCGGGGCAAGCTCCTCACGCGCGCCTCTGCCTGGGATCCGCCCGTGCTGGATCCGCGTCTCACCAACTCCGTCGGCCTCTCGCAGTTCGCCACGCTGACCAGCAATCGCCTCGTGCGCTATCCCTACTCCGACGAGGCGGCGAACACCACCGATCTCACCCTCAAGGGCGACCTCGCGGAGTCCTGGCAGGGCAGTCCGGACTTCCGGGTGTGGACCTTCAAGCTCCGCAAGGGCGTGAAGTGGCACAACGTCGCGCCCCTCAACGGGCGTGAGCTGGTGGCCGCGGACGTCAAATACTGCTACGAGCAGTACGCCAAGGAAGGCGTGCAGTCCTTCACCTTTCAGGAGATCGAAGGCATCGAGACGCCCGACAAGTACACGGTGCGCATCCACCTCAAGACGCCCAACACCATGTTTCCCCAGAACCTCGCGGAGCCCGTGTCCATCATCTTCGCGCGCGAGGTCCTGGAGGAGGACGGCGACCTCAAGAAGCGGCTGATCGGGACGGGCCCGTACATGATCAAGGAGAACACGCGCAAGGTGCGCGTCGTGCTCGTGCGCAACCCCGACTATTTCGAGCCGGGGCGCCCCTACGTCGACGAGTACCACATCCTCTCCACGCCGGACGCGGCCACCCGCCTGGCCGCCTTCCGCTCGGGGCAGAGCGACATCCACTTCGTGGCCAGCCTGAATGACGTGGCCGCCATCAAGAAGACGAACCCCGCCGCGGTGATCCAGGAATACAAGACGGTGCAGACGGTGTTCGGGCTTGCCCTCGCTCAGGACAAGCCGCCGTACAACGACGTGCGCGTACGCCGGGCCATTTCCATGGCCATCGACCGCCAGAAACAGGTCGACACCATCTACGGCGGCCACGGCATCCTCGGCTGGGGTATCCCCTACTTCTACTTCCAGGACAAGATGCCCACGGCGGCCCAGCTCGGCCCGTACTGGCAGTACAAGCCCACGGAGGCCAAGAGGCTCCTCACGGAGGCGGGCCACCCCAACGGCTTCGAGACCACGCTCTTCTACTACGAGTACTTCCCGGAGATGTCCTCCCAGGTTCAGCTCGTCCAGCAGGACCTCAAGAAGAACCTCAACATCGAGATCAAGATCAGCAAGCTCGACTACACCACGTTCTATGGGCGCTACGCCGACGGCAAGTGGGACGGCATGTCGTGGGGCTTCAAGACGGGCTACGCCACCGGGCTCGACGAGCAGACCTACCAGTACATGCACTCCAAGTCGACGAAGAACTACTGGCGCTTCGCCGATCCCGGCATCGACGAGCTGGTGACCAAGCTG
Organism: Candidatus Methylomirabilota bacterium; assembly: GCA_035311385.1. Lineage (GTDB taxonomy): Bacteria > Methylomirabilota > Methylomirabilia > Rokubacteriales > CSP1-6 > AR37. Next base: position 1,115 of record DATGCY010000104.1, on the reverse strand, counting down.
CGGCGCACCCCCGATCGCGCGGAGCAGCGCGCCCTGACCAAGAAAGTCTTCGAGCGCGAGCACGATCAGGTCACGCGCATGTGGATGCCCTACGACTCGGGCTTCCTCGTGTGGCAGCCCTTCCTGCGCAACACCGGCTCTCTCGCTCTGCGCAGGAACGACGGCTACGGCGCGTCGACGTTGGCGCGGCTCTGGATCGACAAGTAGGAGGCGCCGCCGCTTTCCATGTACACGTACGTCGCGCGGCGGCTGGCCCTGTCCATCCCCGTCCTCATCCTCTCTTCGCTCATCGTCTTCGGTCTCATGCGTGTCATGCCCGGCGACGCCCTCACCGCCCTCATGGGCGAGTCGGGCAACGTGAGTCCCAAGGAGCTGGAAAAGCTCCGCCGCGACCTCGGCCTCGACCTCCCGTACTACAAGCAGTACCTCATCTGGGCCTGGCAGATGCTGAGCCTCAGTCCCGGCGACTCCATCTTCACCAACGAGCCCATCTCGGTCGCCCTCAAGAAGTCCATTCCCGTCACCGTGGAGCTGGCCGTGCTCGCCATGATCCTCGGCCTGGCCATTGCGGTGCCCATCGGCGTCATCTCCGCCACCCGCCAAGACAAGCCCTCCGACTACGCAGGACGGGTGGCCGCCATCACCGGCCTTTCCCTCCCCGATTTCTGGCTCGGCACCCTTGTGATCACCTTCGCGGCGATCTGGTTCCGCTGGATCCCGCCCCTCGGCTACGCGAGCCTTTGGACCGATCCGTGGACCAACCTCCAGCAGTTCCTCCTCCCCGCCGCCGTCCTCGGCTTCCGCCTCTCCGCCGCCACCATGCGCATGACCCGCTCCACCCTCCTCGAGGTGCTGCGCGAAGACTACGTGCGCACGGCGTGGGCCAAAGGATTGGGAGAGCGGATCATCATCTACAAGCACGCGCTCAAGAACGCGCTCATCCCGGTGATCACCCTGGTGGGCGGCCAGTTCGGTACTCTCCTCGCGGGGACGGTGATCGTGGAGACGATCTTCGCCCTGCCCGGCATGGGGCGGCTCACCGTGGAGGCGATCCTCTTCCGCGACTATCCGATCGTGCAGACCAACGTGATGCTGGTCGCGGTCACCCTCGTCAC